>JANNDQ010000290.1:0-2631 GCA_031387965.1 Chamaesiphon sp. OTE_75_metabat_567 | reverse complement strand
TGAAAATCTTCTCCAGTGAGATCGAGTCCCTCTGACTTTGCCAAGGCTAAAAAATTGAGAGGTGTTGTTATTGATCGAAGCTTAGTTCTTAATGTTGGAGAAGCAGCTACTTTATCGTTAAATGCTTGCACAGAATTAGATAACATATCCGCATAATCCCTGGTATGTATGAGATTATTGTATATGTGGATAGTAGGAAACAGCAAATTGGGCGATCGCCAAAACAGGAGCAAATCATGCCTGCCAAATCAACAGCCATTTACCAACTCAAGATCGTGCTCCAAGGCAGTAAACCACCGATTTGGCGACGGATTCAAGTTAAGAGCGATATTACGCTCGATGTCCTCCATCAGATTATCCAAACTGCGATGGGCTGGGATGATGTACATCTCCATCAGTTTGATGTATATGGAACTTTTTACAGCAATCCAGCATTTCAAGTGGAGGAAACAGAGGATGAAAGTCGCATCAAGCTCGATCGAGTTCTGACTTCACCCAAGGACAAGTTTTCTTATGAGTACGATTTTGGCGATGGGTGGGATCATCAGATTGTGTTAGAAAAGATTTTGCCAGTAGAGCCAGAAACGAAATATCCTTGCTGTTTAAAGGGTAAGCGCAATTGTCCGCCAGAGGATATTGGCGGGATTTGGAGCTACCAACATTTTTTGGCAGCAGTTCAGGATAAAAATCATCCAGAACATGCGGAGTCATTGGAACAATTAGAATGGATTGGTGGCGATTTCGATCCAGAGGAGTTCGATCTGGCAGAAATCAACGAAGGGTTGGCAGATCTCGCTTGAAAAGTTTGATAATAATGTAGATCGGCATATTTATATGAGCGAACCAAATAATAGTAATCTAGATCCAAATGATGAAATGACTCCACTAGATCGAGTCAGAAAACAGCTCAATCAAATTCTAAATCGCAACGAACATCCCGATCCAGAACGACAACAGCAAATTGAATTGAGAGCCGAAGTCGAGCGATTGCTAACCGAACACGATTGCCGTCGCAGTCAGAGCGATAATAAGCAACAAGATGATGATGATGCTCTAGCCGCGCAACTTCGCGATCGAAATATCATTCTGCGGTTAACAGAAATCAAAGGATTACTCGAAAGGCAAGAGTATATCTACAAAGAAAAAGAACGAGCTAGAGAGTTGAGAAATAGAGCAATTACTGAGTATACTGTCATGGGATTTTTTTGGATAATGGGCGCATTTACGATGTTAATTTGGTTGCGATTTTGACTTGACGCAGCAGAAGTTAAAAATCCTGTTATTGAGTCGATTTAGCCGCATCTGCACCAAGATTACCCAATTTAGGACTCCACCACTGCCCCTCCTTCCCCCGAAAATAAGCAACATCCTTGTGTTTCGGCTTGGCTCTAGCTGTTGCATCCGAACACCTTAACATCGACTTTGCTTGCCCATCCTTACTGTAACTATATTCTTCCAGCGGCTTCTGGCAAACTGGACAAGGATGTTCAGTAAGTTTCGCTGGAGATGACTGCTCAGTTTTAGCCTGTGGTAACTGCCATTCATTAGATCGATCGGACCAAAACATCACCAACCCTTTGCCCTCATTATCTTTACAGCCATCCTCACACTTGAGAAAATACCCCTTCTTCACTTTTTTGGTAGGTACTTTAGACATGGGTTTACTGCAAGTCGGACATTTCGATCGCGATTTCTCCAGATCCCTACCCTGGAAAGAGCTAGTATCCTGTTCTGGCAGATTCTTGATAGCTTTACTCAATGCTGGTACGAAATAACTTTGATTCCACCCAATTAGATAACTCTGCCATTCTTGTTTCCCCTTCGAGATTGCATCGAGTTGAGTTTCCATCTGAGCGGTGAATTCCGATTGAATCAATTCTGGCAACGCTTGGATCAGGAAGTCGTCTACTTGCAGCCCCACAGTCGTCGGTTGTACTTTGCTCTTCACCAGCTCGACATAATTACGTTGTTTTAGGGTAGCAATAGTCGGCGCGTAAGTGGAAGGACGACCGATCCCGCGCCGTTCCATCAGTTGGACGAGTTTTGGCTCGGAGTAGCGTGGCGGTGGTTGAGTCTGTTTCTGCTCGTGGCTGACATTAGCTGCGGTGAGTGGTTGTTTGGGCTGCAAACTGGGTAGGACAGCATCACCGCTAATATCCTTCCAATATTTGGCATAGCCAGGGAATTCGAGCATTTGCCCTCTGGCTTGCCATTGGATCTCGCCAGATTGAGTAACGATCGTGGTTTTGCGAATCTGAGCGGGTTTGCACTGAGAGGCGATCGATCTCATCCAAATCATCACATACAGCGCGAATTCATCCTCTGAGAGCTGCTGTTTGAGTTCGCTTGATGCTTTTGTTAGATCTGTCGGTCTGACCGCTTCATGGGCTTCCTGAGCGTCTTTGGAACTGCGCTGTTTGGCGACTTTGTTTGGTACATTATCTTTATCGTGAGCAAGTAGCCATTCTCGTGCGGCTTTACAAAAATCCTGACTGAGTTCGACTGAATCAGTCCGCATGTAAGTGATTAATCCCGCTTCATAAAGCTTCTGGGCGACTGACATTGTATGTTCTGGAGAGAACTTTAACCGCGAACCAGCGGCTTGTTGCAGCGATGAGGTGATAAATGGGG
>JANNDQ010000536.1:0-5782 GCA_031387965.1 Chamaesiphon sp. OTE_75_metabat_567 | reverse complement strand
GAATGGACTGCCATGATTCTTGATAGGCTGGCGTTTGCATATCGAGTAGATTCGTACTGTTGAATTTGCTGCTCTTTCAAGCCCAAAGAGATCGCTAATTGAGCTTGAGTTAGCCCTCTGACAATTCGTGCTTTGATCAGAGCATCTGGTAGTTGTTCTAGAAAATCAAAGCTTAAACTTTGGACTGCACCACTTTTTAGACGCTCGTATTCTTCTATTTCTGCTTTGAAAGAATCAATTTGACTGTTTAGAGCATCCAGTAAAGTTGGTGTCTCATCTGTTCGTTACAGTCCATTGTCATTTGATGCTTGAGCCGCTAATATTAATAACGCCACAGCATCATCTCATAGGTCAAGCATGATAAAAGATTTGAATTTCACCGCTCATGAATCGATCTCTGCCTTTTGGTAGAGATTTGACAAGATCGATCGACTGCAAAGATCTATCTGTTGGTTGATTTATTTACTAGTTAGCTCCAAGTATAACTAGAGTGTATAAATCACCATAGGTACTTAGCAAAATGAAATTCAACACTCAAACTTTAGTTGCAAATCTTCAGCAATATTGGACAAAATTGATTAGTGGATTATTAATCCTGACCTTAGTTTGGCAAGGTGCCATCTTGGGTGTAGATCCAGCAACTGCATCAACCCTGATAGCTACCAGTGCAGATAGTATCTCCAAGCAAGTAAGTGGTAAAGCTGAGCAAATCAAGGGCGCTGCTACGAATTCGATGGGTAAGGTACAGTCAGCGATCGAAGATAAAGTCAGCGATGGCAAAATGAAAGCTAAAGACGATCTAACCGAGACTAAAAATGTCGTCAATAATAACGCGGCTAGAGCTGAAAATGCTGCTGAAAAAGCGACCGAGAAAGTCAAAAACTTTTTTGGTCAGTAGAAGCTCATCACTCAGATTCAGACTAAATATTATTGGAGCCAAAGCTAATGCAGATGATCGATATCGGTTTAACGAATGAGCAACGGCAGGGTGTGATTGAGTTACTCAACCGTGACTTATCTGATGCTTATTTACTACTGGTCAAAACTAAGAAATTCCACTGGGATGTAGTTGGGCCGCAGTTTCTGACTTTGCATAAATTATGGGAAGAGCATTACAATGTGCTGACCGAAAATATTGATGCGATCGCCGAACGGATTCGGAGTCGGGGTGGATATCCGATTGGGACGATGAAAGGTTTTCTCGAATTGACATCACTGGACGAACATCCTGGCGATGTTCCGATGGCGACGGGGATGGTCGAGATCCTGATTGGCGATCACGAGCAGGTGATTCGCAATCTGCGCGAACATGTCGATGCGTGTGGCGACGATTTTCATGATGTTGGTACGGCAGACTTTCTCACGGGACTGATGGAGCAGCATGAGCAAATTGCCTGGATGCTGAGATCGTTCATCGAAGGCGAAGGTCTCGTCGCCAATGGTGCTCGACCCAATTTACCTGCTAAATCCCAAGTCGGTGCAGCATCTTCGATTTAACTAGATTTTAGAAATTAAAAAAGTAGCGGATCGAGCCGCTACTTTTTTGTGACGATTATTAACTCAATCACTGCGGATAGTTACTAATTATCTACGTTTAAATTAATACACAAATCGAGTCCAAACCGTCTCTATCTATTGACTGGAAAGATCTGTGCGAAACTCATCCATTTGAGAGACACTACTGCTTGTGATCGACTGATAAAGTTTTGATATCAAGATAAATCAACTAACTCACATCAAGTCGTTAGTCGGTATTAATCACCACCAAATTTGGAGGATCGATCGTGTCAAATCCAACTAAACAAGTTCCCACTTCGATTACTGATACACCCACTGTCCAAGAAAATCGCAACCGTTGGTACTGGGGATTTACACCTCAAGCTGAAAATTGGAATGGT
Source organism: Chamaesiphon sp. OTE_75_metabat_567 (assembly GCA_031387965.1). Classification (GTDB taxonomy): domain Bacteria; phylum Cyanobacteriota; class Cyanobacteriia; order Cyanobacteriales; family Chamaesiphonaceae; genus Chamaesiphon. The sequence goes on along the minus strand of JANNDQ010000536.1, from coordinate 3,884 downwards.
CGGTTTGCCATGCTCGGATTTATCGCAATATTACTGACTGAGCTATCTTCAGGTCAAGGCGTGCTCCACTTCTGGAATCTGATCCAAACAGTCCCACCAATTCAATAAGCAGTGATAGCTCGATCTAAACCGATATCGAAACCACCACATCCACCCAGGAGTTTGCTGATGTTACTCACTGAAATGAATGTCGAAGATCTCAACACGCTAATGCAGTTTCGGATCGAGCGTTTATTGCATTTTTTCGCCTCTAGTTTGCCTAAGTGTTTGATTCAGATCGATGCTGGCAACCTGTTGATTGTACATTGCCCCAACTCGTTAGTTGTCGATGACTTACTCAATGATCTAGAAGATCTATGCAGCCATGCTTGGTTAATTTTGGGAGTTCACCAAGTCGCTGTGTATTTTGGACAAGAAGAAATATTGTGCGCTAATACTTGTGTATGTGCAGAGATTCATAAATTTTAGGAGCAAAGAATGATGTTAAAACAACGTGGTATGGGGATATTTTCAAGTTATTCAGTAGCTGAAATTGCCCTAAATGACTTGAGAGATCGTGGTTTTGCGATGGATTTAGTTTCCGTAGTTGGACAGGATCTCGATCGTCAGGCTGACATTGCTGGGGCACATACAACGAATCGAATGACCGATCTTGGCAGCCCAGATACTAAAGGTAATGAAGCTGAATCCGGCGCTAAAAAGGGGGCAGTCGCGGGTACCACTATTGGCGGCGTAACTGGCTTGCTCGTTGGACTGGGAGCGATCGCAATTCCTGGTGTCGGCCCTGTCATGCTAGCAGGCGCAGCGGCAACCGCGATCGCCTCGGCGATTTCCGGTAGTGTGATCGGTGCTGCTGCGGGTAGCCTAGCGGGTGGACTAGTAGGATTGGGTATTCCTGAAGATCGCGCTCAAGTTTATGGAGATCGAGTTGATGCGGGTGACTACTTGGTAATGGTTGAGGGACCTACTGCCGATATTGCTCTGGCTGAATCGGTTTTCAGCCGTCATGGTATTCATCATTGGGATACCTACGATTTACCCGGCGGATCGGGGCAAGCTGCCACACCAGTTACTACTCATTACCTCTAGCCATAGATTCCGGTATGAGTCGATCCCATTTACCTAGCCAAGAGAATATGAACAAGATTTATCAACGCAAGCCTACTATCCCCCTGTTGCTGAGTTGCGTACTAGTAGCAACCATCTCAGCGTGTAGCACCAGCAAAACGGCAACTGATGCCCCTAGTTCGACTGAAACCAATGGACAGGCACCAGTCGCTGAAAATGCTCAGCCTACTCAAGCTGATGCTCAAAGCGATGTCCGCAAAAAGCAGCTAGCCGCAGATATCCGCGCTAGAGAGCAGCGGAATAATATCGCTGGTGATCCCCAAAAGCGGACTGAGGGAGATTTGGCGAGTGAAGTCCGCAGTAAGTTGGAAGCAAATATCCCCGACGGTAAACTCACCGTTGAGGCAAAGAATGCCGATCTGACCATCTCTGGAGTCGTAAAAACTCAGGCTCAGCTCGACAAAATCAAACCATTGGCGATGCAAATCAAAGGCGTTGCAAACGTTATGGTCAAAGCCGTAATCGCTCCATAATCTTCAGCTAAAAGCTGAATTGTTGGAAATTTAAGTTAATTAATTGAGAGGATTTTCAGATGAAATACATTTCTAGACTAATATCGAATTTGCGTCCAGTAAAAATGTTGGCATCGCTGTTACTTACCGTTGTCCTAGTTTTTGCTAGTGGCTGCTCAGCCGAGGCAAAGACTGGTACAAATCCAGAAACAGTGCAGTTAGATAAGAACATCAAACGCACTTTGCCAATGTCATCCAAGAGTGCTGATACCAAAGGGATCGTCCAGCTAGACAAAATCGAAGCCAAGTCCAAAGAGGCACTTGATAACCCAGCGACATCATTGAAAACGATCGAGGAACGCTCAAAAGGGGCACTAAATGAAGTCCAAGGCGGTGCAGCTGATCGAGATAAAATGTATCGATCGAATGAACGTAATCCTAAATTACCAGTAGTTAAGCAAGCAGAAAAAGTACTTGATAAAATCAAAGATAGCTAGAGATTTATCCTGTATTCAAAGCTAAAAAATAGCCCCGACTTCTTCAAGAAGTCGGGGCTATTTTATTAGATCGAGTTTAAGTAATTCCAAACACAATTACTAAGCCTAATACTGCCCCAAAGACAATCAAAGCGTAGAATTGAGCGCGTCCGGTTTCCAGATATTTGAGTCCTTCACCACCGAGTAATGTCGCTAAACCAGTTAAGTTCACCGCACCATCAACGACGCGATAATCGACTTCCATTACCTGACGAGCAACCCGCCGTAAACCGATTACAAATACACTGTTGTAGAAGTCATCGATATACCACTTATTCAGGGACAGATTGTAGAGCGTAGGAATCTTGGAGGCGATCGCACTGGCATCAATTTTGCGACTAAGATACATCAGCGAGGCTAAAGTAATTCCAATCAAGCCGATGCCAACAGAGCTACCAGCCATCACTAAAAACTCATTCAAGTCGAACTCATGAGCGTGTTCAACAATGTGTCCAGGTGCCGAAATAAACGCCTCAAAGTAATTATTGAAAGGAGTGCCGACTAATCCGATCAGAGCTGAAGGGACTGCGAGGATCACTAATGGTAAGGTCATGCTCCACGGCGATTCATGTGGAGTAGCGGCATGACTGTGACCATGACCATCATCGTGAGCATTGCTATCATGAGCATCTACACCACTCGGACGAGCCGCTGCAAGTAATTGACTTTGAATCTTAGCATCATTGCCTCGGAAACTGCCCTCAAAGGTCGAGAAATACATCCGAAACATGTAAAATGCGGTTATGCCTGCTGTGGCAAAACCAACCACCCACAACAGCGGATTTGCGGCGTATGTGGCTCCGAGGATTTCGTCCTTCGACCAGAATCCAGCAAAGGGGGGAATGCCGGAAATTGCCAGGGTACCGATAAAGAAGGTACCAGCAGTGACTGGCATATGTTTCCGTAAACCACCCATCAGCCGCATATCTTGAGCAAGGGCGGGATTATGTCCGACGACTTCTTCCATCCCGTGAATGACGGAACCCGAACCGAGGAACATCATCGCTTTGAAGTAAGCGTGAGTCATCAGGTGAAATAAGCCAGCCGAGTAAGCACCGACACCCATTGCCATCACCATATAGCCCAGTTGGGACATGGTGGAGTAGGCGAGACCTTTTTTGATATCATTCTGGGTAATCGCGATCGAGGCTCCCAGAAATGCAGTGGTTGCTCCTGTCCAGGCGATCGTATCCATCGCCGTCGGGATATGCTCAAACACGGGATACATCCGCGCAATCAAGAATACACCAGCCGCGACCATTGTCGCAGCGTGGATCAGCGCAGAGATTGGCGTTGGCCCTTCCATCGCATCTGGTAGCCAGACGTGGAGCGGGAACTGAGCAGATTTAGCAACTGGCCCCAAGAAGACGAGAATCGCTAGGAGTGCGGCTAAACCACCGCTAATTGCGCCAGAGCCAACTAATTCTTGGAGCCTGTCGCCGATGATCTGGAAGTCGAAGCTACCAGTTGCCCAGTAGAGTCCGAGCATCCCTAGCAGTAATCCAAAGTCACCGACGCGGTTGGTGACAAAGGCTTTTTGACAGGCATCGGCTGCGCCTTTGCGATCGTACCAAAAGCCAATCAGCAGGTAGGAACACATCCCGACTAGTTCCCAGAAGATATAGACTTGGACAAGGTTGGGGCTAATTACCAAGCCCAACATCGAGGAGCTAAACAGGCTCAAGTAAGCATAAAATCTGACGTAGCCTGGATCGTGAGACATATACCCGTGGGTATAGATCATCACTAACATCGCGACTGTGGTGAC
>JANNDQ010000268.1:0-2524 GCA_031387965.1 Chamaesiphon sp. OTE_75_metabat_567 | reverse complement strand
CTAAGATCGAATTCTAGAATTCGATCTTAGCCCCCTGCTTGGTGCGCTACACTGTCGGGGAACCCGAACAGTACGCGCATCCGCTTTTTAAGGGGGTTTGGGGGATTCAGATCTACGCACCAACTCAAACGGACTTGTGTATACACGGTAGCTTGTAAAGGGGAGGGTTAGGGTGGGGTATAGATCTCCGCAGTAACTCAAATAACTTGTGCATACACGACACGGTAGCTTGTAAAGGTGGGGTAAGCCAATACCGAAACCCCACTAATTGCTGCTCATCGCTGGTACTTTAGTCGGATTGGGAGTAGCCATATTCGGACGACCTTGCAATACAGCGATCGCTTTTTGGTACTGTGGATCTTGGGCACTACCCATCAAAGCCGGGGAATCAGAGAGATTGCGTTGTTCGAGTGAGCTGAGACTTACTTTCACATCAGGCGTGACCCCTTTGTGTCCGATGTCCGTACCATTGGGGGTATAGTAGTGGGCAACAGTTACCGCCATCCCCGAACCATCAGAGAGGGAATGTACTGATTGAACTAGGGCTTTCCCAAAGGTTTGGGCACCAACAATCTGAGCGCGGCGATTGTCCTTGAGTGCGCCAGCGAGAATCTCACTTGCACTCGCCGAATTGCCATCAACTAATACCGCCATCGGTAGCTGAGTTAAAGCACCTTGAACCGCCCGAAAATCTTCATTGCCACCTTTGCGATCGACTGTCTTAACAATCGTCCCATTATCTAGCCACATCCGGGCAATTTCGACACTGGCTTGGAGTAGTCCACCGGGATTACCACGCATGTCGAGGACATATGCACCGACTTGCTGGCTATTGAGATTTTTGATCGCTTTTTGCATCTGCTCAGAGGAGTGAGAGCTGAACTCCGAGAGACGAATATAGCCAACCTTGAGCGCACCTTCCTGCTTAACTTCAGAGAATACCGAAGATACTTCAATTTGAGCGCGAGTCAGGGGGATATCAAAGGGACTCTTGCCGCTGCGGGCGATTTTGAGCGTAATTGGTTTGCCGATTTCACCGCGAATTAGGCTAATCGCCCCATCCAGTGTCATATTCTTGGTAGACTTACCATCAATCTCAACGATCACATCCCCAGTTTTAATTCCAGCTTTAGATGCCGGAGAATTTTCGATGGCTTCGGCAACTGTTAATTGCTTGGTGCGGGGGTTAGCTTCCAGCCTGATCCCGACTCCAGACATTTCGCCGCTGGTTTGGTTATTCAGGGATTGAAACTGCTGGGGGTCCATGAAGCGGGTGTAAGGATCGCCGAGTTTTCGGAGCGTTGAGCGAATGGCAACATAAGCTTCTTGGCGACTACCATAGTTGCGTTTGAGCAGTTCCATCCGCGTTTTTTGCCAGTCAAGCCGATTAAAAGTCCCGTCTACATACTCGCGGTTGACAATTTGCCATGCCTCATCGACGATCGCTTTAGGGCTATCTTTAAACGCTGCATTGGTAGAAGTAGAGGAAATCGGTAACAATGTTGCTAAACAAGCTCCAGCAGCCATTGCTCCACGCAGAACTAGTTTACGTTGCCAAATAGATCGAAATGTGGATGGATCGCGCATAGGAATAGTTAAGACATTGCTGGTGAGGTGATTAATTACGCGCTGGGATTGCCAACGACTCAAAACCTGGAAATCGACATCTGAATAATTTAACTTAATCTAGCTAGTTTTGTGTCACACATGCTGCTGTTAGCAGGAATATCTGGTACTAAACTTTGCAAATCTTAATTAGACTGGGGGCACGCACCTGACAGCACGATTCTAATCGATTCTCTTTCTGCGGAGGCAGACGCTTCGCGAACAGAGAGGCTATTGCTAAGGCAAACGCTCCGCTACCGCCAACGAAATCTAGATTGTCACTGTTTTGTCTAAATTGGGAGCGGGTGAATGTGCAGGAGATCGTAACTCGTGAAGGTTTCAGATGCTGGTAAATCCAAATCCTTCCGACTACAGCGGGCAGCAAAGTTACAGCGATCGCACAATCCAGTAGACGCGGCTACTTGCGGAAAAGGTTCCTGCATTGACTGGTAAGCATCAAGCCAATTGGTTAGTTTAGTTAATAACTCCAGCAGATCTGTTTGAGTTTGGCGATGTTGCTTTGACGTATAGTTAATCTTGACTGATTTAGGTTGAGGATCGGATTGAATAAACCAGTAGGTAAATGCAATTTGCTTAGGTAAATAATCACTGGTTTCAGCAAGAATGTACAAGTATAATCTGGTCTGCCACTCAAGATCTAAATCTTTTTTATATTTAGGCAACGGGTAAGTCTTCCAGTCGATAATATCTGCACGTTCGGGTTGTAAGATTACCAGATCGTAGATGGCAGTAAAGAGGTAATCATCAATTTTCAACGTCCGTACCTGCTCACTCTCGCGGTGATTTTGAGTATTTGGCTCAAATAGTTCCGGTGCTGTCTGGAGCATCGCTTCCATCCAAGTCTGCAACTGAGGAGATCGGGCCAAGATTGGCTCGATCGGTAGTCCCAGTTCTCGCT
>JANNDQ010000251.1:0-2037 GCA_031387965.1 Chamaesiphon sp. OTE_75_metabat_567 | reverse complement strand
GGCAGTTGCAGTAGATAGTCTCATTACTCCTGAAATCCTCAAACCCGCTCGTTACCTCGGTAACGAACTCGGTGCGGTGAATTGACAGGTTTATCCCACTGCAAACTCTGTTAATTGGCGCATTTTAGGAGTATGAAACCCAATTACAATATCCTGCTTCGGTACGCCCATCTCTACTAGATCGCTAGCTAGATCGAACTCGGTCGTATTTTGTTGAATCCAGATTTTTTCATGCTGAATATCTAGATGAATCGTAGTGCCATGTATTCTTTTTTGTTGATTCCAACCGATCGCGAGTAATTGATATCGATCGCGATCTCTGTCGAATATCTGTTCGATCTCTACTTGTCCATAGCTGGGCTTATACTGAGAGTATTTAGCTAATATCTCTACAACTATCGATCGATATAATTCTAATTTATCCATTTGTCAATTTCCTCTTCTTCAGTATCATAAACTAGAATTTTTACTCGATTTTCAGTGATGATTATTTGAGTAAATGGCAAATTAAAAAAATCATTGTAAGTTACCAATGGTACGGCTAAATATAAGATGCGGTCTGGTTCTTCCAATCTTAGTGCCGTCCGATAATTTATGAACTGTCCTAATGCGGTATGAAACTCGGAAATTTTCGACGCACTGACAAAATTCTTAATTTCCACAGCGATTTTTTGGGTTTCCTTCTCTGCTGCGATTAATTTCTCACCGCCGAGATCGATCTGAATATCGACACCTCCACATCGAATACTCAATGGATCGTTCGTAATCGTCCAACCATCTTTTTCTAACACTATCCTAACAATGTTGTGAAATAGGTCACGAGCCATAGATTGGTTTTCACTTTCTGGGAAATAACTGAGCTTGAGCCTTAGCTATAATTCTAACATTTTAAGACGTTCCGAGTCTCTGATATCCTATCGATCGAGTCCCCAAATCCCAACCCTTATCGCATCTACAATCCACATACCCGAATCATCGAACATATCTAGAGATGATGGGCGGGTTCGATTACCTACGGTACGCTTTGCGATCGATATCAATCTGTAAAATTCGACATCCCTAGCATAAACCCGCCCCTACAGTCCCGATAATAAGATCGAACATCACAGAAAAACGTTCGATCCCATTAACTCGTCGGGCTGGTTTATGTAATTTAATCTCGATATTATTAAAGATCTATGCCAAACCCGCCTACCCTCAGAAGCTAATCATCATTCTCCCCAGGACAATAAGTAGGTGCAATATCATCCCACCAATCATCATGACAATAACATACGGCTGGATCTCTAACTTCTGCACCAATAGATGGACGAATAAATTCATCGCACAACCATTGAGACAATTCACCAAAATCGCGATCTAGCTCTAAGAAAATAGCTCCAATAACTGCTTCAAACATTTCACCCCAAACACCTGGCTCTTCTTCTGAAGGTTTACGATTTTTCTTACCCGATGAGGAGCTAAAGTCAGGTAATCCTAACTCAATTGCAAATTCTGTTAAAGATTCTCTGGAAGCAACTTTTTTTCGCCAATTATCGATATCTTCCTCTGTCAGCTCGAAGTTTACTTCAAATAGATAGTCTATCAATACAGCATCAAATAAAGCATCTCCGAGCAGTGCAAGTCGTCGATACTGTTTTTTGCGATTTTCTCGTTCATAAACAGGAATTTCCTGACAATCTAGTGTTGACGGATCTGTTAAAGCAATTATCAGAAGATTGTCCCGTTTGAATGTGGGAATACCAATCGCTAATTTTGCATCTGAAAGCTTGATATTAAATTGCATGATGGATTTGCTTACCATTATCGATTACCTACGGTACGCTTTGCGAACGAGTGAAACAACACTACAATCAATATTCCCAATCGTAGATAAAGAATCTGCGCTACGATAGATAATCGCCCAAACAATCCGAACTAGAGGCAAAATCGTGGCAGTTGCAGTAGATAGTCTCATTACTCCTGAAATCCTCAAACCCGCTCGTTACCTCGGTAACGAACTCGGTGCGGTGCATAAACCGTGGGAGAGTGCGACAG
>JANNDQ010000197.1:0-2133 GCA_031387965.1 Chamaesiphon sp. OTE_75_metabat_567 | reverse complement strand
CTACCGCCACAATTTCAAAGGGATTAAAGTTTAAATCCATCGGTTGACCGATCGCGTATCCTACTAATACCAACATTGGAGCCATTAATAAAGCAACCAACAAACTTGAACCCATTGCCACTGAGACAGATAAATCCATGTTATTCTTAATCGCGACACCGACTGCTGTCACATATTCTGCTGCACCACCAACTAGTGGTAATAAAATTACTCCAGTAAATAAGGGGGTTAAGCCCAATCCTTTGGTTGCTGATTCTACCACGCCGACAAACATTTCTGACTCATAGGCAACTGCGAGTGTAGAGGCAATTAGCACCGCTAACCATAACTTTAAATCTGGCTTGTGTGGATTAGTTTCAATATCTAAATCGACCAAGCTAACTTCATATAAATAACTATGAGTTTTGAGTGAAAATAGTAAAGTCATTGCATAGACTACGATCAAAATAATTGCTACCGCAATCGAGAGTTTTTCGATCGCGAACACATCAGATTGGTTCGCAGAGTAAAACGCCATCGTCGGCAGTAGAATTGCAATTACTGCCAGTGTCATCGAGGAACCATTCACCTGCGCGACGATTGGTTTAAACTCCTGCTCCTTGTATTTCAAACCTCCCAGCAACATTGATAAACCCATCGCCAACAACAGATTACTAATAATCGTTCCGGTGATACTTGCTTTGACAATATCGACTAGACCCGCCTTGAGCGCAACTAGACTGATAATCAACTCCGTCGCATTGCCAAATACGGCATTCAGCAGCCCGCCTACGGCTGGTCCGGTAATTACGGCTAGTTCCTCCGTTGCGGTGCTTAACCAGATGGCTAAGGGGACGATCGCCAGCGCTGAGGTGATAAATACAGTCAGATCCCCCCAGTGGAGATATTCAGCGGCGATCGAAATTGGGACGAAGATGAGTAAGCCGATGGAGATCGATTTTTTGATAGGCATGAGCAGAGTAATCGGAGTAAGAGGATGAGGAAAGCGGGAGATGTGAACCGCTGCTGTACTTAGTCTTCCCGTTGCAATTGGGAATGATCGCTAGCAGTCTGAATTAAAGATTGGTAAGCAAACTTAGACATAATATGCCAAAATTTGTAACAGTATGTTAATGATCATTCAATATTAAAATTACGTTATATGAGCGATCCAGCACAAGATCGTCCTAGTGGTTCAGCAGATCTAGAACCTACAACAGACACTAATCCCCCCGTCGCAGCAACGACTACCGATGACGATCGATTTGAATGTCGTTCTTGTGGTTATAAATATAATCCTAACAAAGGCGACCCGAAAAATAAGATTATTGCCGGAACACCTTTTACCGTTCTCCCCATCACCTGGAAATGTCCATCTTGTGGTGCAAAGAAAAAGATGTTTACCAACATCGGTACAACGGCAACAGCTGGGTTTAAAGAAAATCAAGGTTATGGACTAGGAGTCAACACAATGACTCAAGAACAAAAAAGCTTGCTAATCTATGGTTCTCTTGGAGTGGGAATCTTATTGCTCCTGAGCCTATATTCGTTGAATTAGGAATTAGTTCATCACCTACAACCTAAAGCCTAAACCATGAAATTACTTAAACAAATCCTCAAGCAGACAGTTACTATTTTAGTGATCGGGATATTCTGTGTCAGTTGCAGTCACATTAACCCCCTCGCAACCAGTCCGTGGAAGCCGATCCAGCTACCCACAGAATCAAATATTCAAGATTTGACATTCACCAGTGACCCCCAACATGGTTGGGTAGTTGGTAGCGAAGCAGCCTTACTCGAAACTAGCGATGGCGGTAAAACTTGGGAAAATCGCAAACTAGAGCTAGATAGTGATAAATATCGCTTTACTTCGATCAGTTTTGCTGGAGACGAAGGTTGGCTAGTGGGAGAACCTGCAATTCTGCTTCACACTAAAGATACTGGTAAATCTTGGGAACGAATTGCGCTGAGTGCAAAGTTGCCAGGAATTCCAGCAACAATCAAAGCTCTGGGTGCAAACTCAGCTGAAATGACTACTGATATTGGCGCAATTTATACTACACAGGACACAGGCAAAAACTGGAAAGCCCTAGTCAGTGGAGCAGTGGGTGTATTTCGGACGATCTCGCGATCTGAAGATGGTAAATACGTTGC
>JANNDQ010000530.1:0-5470 GCA_031387965.1 Chamaesiphon sp. OTE_75_metabat_567 | reverse complement strand
AACCAGCAGATTGCGGCATGAAGAACAAGTGGATGAAATTAGACAGGCGGTACTGCGATTGGAGAGGGTTGAAGAAGGATTAATCAATATGGTGGTATCTATTGATGAGGATCGTCCAACGGTTTTGAGAAGATTAACATCAATTGCCGAAGGCAGGTTTTCAACCAACGAAAATAAAGTTGATCGAATCTTAGCAAAAGAAAATGGAACATGACACAATTAGCTCGATCATTAGAATTACAAGAGCATATTTCTGAGATCTACTATTTTTTGAACTTGTTCTCGCAAACTCAGCTAGGAAGATTGGAGTTAAGTATCAGATAGATGAATTGTCATTTGAGTATTTCATCGATCGATATGCTTATCCTTTCGATCCAATTGTTGATTAATATCCAAGCCTTTTAAACTTCGTCATTTGCTTCTGGGTTCTCACCGATCGATTGTTGCGAAGAGTGGCGGATATGAATGATGCGAACTGTTGGTAGTTCTCCACTCTCCAAAATAGTGAATAGAATCCGATATAAAGTGCGCCCTCTGCCATAGAGCAATTGCCGAATTTCTTGGCTAAAATACTTGTTTTCTCTTGCTAGAGAACACCGATTGGGCATAACTGACAAAGACTCAATTGATTGAATCAGTCCGCCATGCCACTCACTTGCTTTAGCTGGAGACGTAAGCTGACATAGACTGATGAACGCACCATCTGCCTCAGCTTCAGCTACGCTTGAGATTTCAATACGATATTTCATGCAGGTAGATTAAACTTTCGACGCTGTTCATTCGCATATTCATCAAAGGATCGAAACTTTCCACTTGAGAAATCATCCAGTCCCTGCTGAATGCCTGTGATAGCTTCCGCTGAATCCTGTGCTTCTTCTTTTAGGATGTTTGTTAACAGTTCAGCCGCAACCAGATTTATGTCTTGCCCTTGGCGCATCGCTTTTTCTCGTAACTGTTCTTCTAATTCTGGACTTAATGTGACAACAATCGTCATAAGTTTAGTTCCGATAGATTTTAATCCACTGACACCATTTTAACAGCATCAAAGCAATGAGTCGATCTCAGACTTTCCTGACATCTAGCCATTGCTGTAAGATTACAGCCGCTGCAATTCGATCGATCATCCCTTTGTTTTGAGATACTGAGATACTTGCCGTCTTCATCATTTCTTCGGCGGCATAGGAAGTCAAGCGTTCATCTACATACTCGATCGGCAATTCGATAACAGCCGCCACCCGCCGCGCAAATTTCTGCACCTGCTTGGCTTGAGTACCGATACTTCCATCCATTTTATAAGGCAACCCCAGTACCAGAATTTCCACCTCTCGCTCTGCGATAATCTGGTTTAATTGGGCAATGTCTTCCTGAAATGAGCTGCGCCAAATCGTAGTAATACCCGTCGCAATCAGTCCCAATCCATCACAGCCAGCTACGCCGATACGTTTACCACCAACATCTAATCCTAGTGCTGCAACTCTCATGTTAAGGGATAGAAGAGAGCATGAATACAATTCATTTTTAAAAACCTATTATCTCTTTTATTTTTATCATAGCGGAGATCTATACCATTACAGTAAGAAACCCGACTTTTCCAAAAAGTCGGGTTTCTGTCCTAGCTTAATAGGTGATTAGGATCTTACAAAAATAATTTATGCAGCGATCGAATTGAGTAATTCATCTTCAACTCGTTGGCAGAGCCTCTCCTGTGGAGAATCGGTTAAACTCAAGATATTAGATTGTGGTAAAACCAACTCAGTAGTAGGTGCTAACAAATTAAGAAATCTGTCTGCTATTTCATCTTGACGGCCCAAGAAAAACTGTTCCCAATTCTCCTGTGTTGGCTCTACATGGCTGTGAACTTTACATGCAGGTGATTTAGCATTATTCCCTGCCAATTCACGTTTGACGGTAAATTCAAACACACAGAGGCTATTAAAACGAACGTCTTTAGCTCTTGCTGGAATCGAATTGGCGATCGCGTGACATTTAGTGACTCGATCGATTAGCTGCTGCCAGTGGAAGCTAAAACTTGCCTGATTCGCTCCTTTAGCTACATAAGCTAAGCCAATTTCATGTAATGGTTGATTGTTAGCATCTAGCAGCAATACTTCATAGCATTGTGCTGTACCGTATTTCTCGCGGTTACTATACATTTGCTTGTTATATTGTCCAGCAACAACTAATCTCTCTTCCTGACGAGAAACTTGTCTATCAAATGCAAATAAAGGCGATCGAGGCACTACTAGCATCCGTGGTGATTGGATTAGTAATCCGCGTTCTTTGCCTCCGCTGTTGTATTCGTAAACGATCAGCTCAGACTCATCTACTTGCCCCCAGCCAGCTTTTGCCATCTCGGTTTCGGTGATGAAATAACCGCATTCACTGGCACCGTTTTCGCCACGTAAGGCTTGGATACGGGGAAGACGAGCATTCGGATTAACGTATTCAGGCGCGGCAAACCGATCTCGTACTTCTGCCGCGCTTGGCACTACCAGCATTTCTAGTGCTGATTTATCCTGAATAGCTGAAAAATTGCTGCTGTCTCTCTCTGAAGTGGGATACTCAACAGTATGGTCTTTCGTTGCTCTGGTTTTTGAGTAAGTCATAGATCTGCTCTGTGGTTATATGAGATTCTTAGGTGTGTGGCTGTTTGACTCGTCAATGGTGTGGATTTAATGTCAATCGACCCACACTATTGATAATACTGATATACTAGTAAGGAAAGCAGCTTGCCAATCCTACTTCAGCAAAGTCCTTAGTCTTCATCGCAATATTTTTCACTCGCTTAGTACAAGTATATCATAAAAATCAAAAATAGTACGTAAGTTCTCAAAAATCACAGAACTTGGGTCAGGATGGCTAAATCTATTGCCAAGTTTGGGCTAGCTCAAAATCACCTAAAACTATCTTGTTAGTTTTTAGGTTATTATGCTATGCTTATATGTCTGGCATCATGTCAATTTTTTAAACGTAAGTTTTCCCAGGGCTAACTGTGGCAAATATTAAATCTGCAATCAAACGGGTCGAAGTCGCTGAGCGCAATAGACTTCGCAACAAATCTCACAAGTCTGCGGTGCGAACGCTGATGAAGAAATACTTCACAGCAGTTGAAAAGCATACGGCAACCCCTTCAGACGAAACATCGGCTGAAGTCCAAAAATGTATGTCCGAAGCATATCAAAAGATCGATAAAGCTGTTCAGAAAGGCGTGTTGCATCGCAACAATGGTGCAAACAAGAAATCTCGTTTGGCTAAAGCGATCGCGGTTAAGGCTGCTTGAGCCATTATTTGATGTTAATTCGTCGGCAGCTACTCCAACGCAACCAGTTAATCTGTCTTAAATGCAGCTAATTGATACTCACGTTCACATCAACTTTGATCGCTTCGACGAGGATTTAGAAGCAGTGAGAGATCGCTGGCTTGAGCATGGAGTCGTACAACTAATACACTCTTGTGTTACGCCAGCTGAGTTTGCTAAAACCCAGGAATTAGCAAATAAATTTCCAGAGCTGTTTTTTTCTGTAGGATTACATCCCCTCGATGCTGACCTATGGGAACCAAGTTGGGGCGATCTGATCCGAGGATTAGCAACCAGTGACCAGCGGGTAGTAGCAATCGGTGAGATGGGTTTAGACTTTTTTAAAGCTGACAACCACCAGTGGCAAATCGAAGTCTTTCGATCGCAGTTACAGATTGCTAGATCATTAGACTTACCCGTGATCATTCATTGCCGTGATGCTGCGGTGATGATGCGCCGGGTTTGTCAGGATTTCTGGCAAGAATTTGGGCAAGTGCGGGGTGTCATGCACTGTTGGTCTGGAACTCCACTCGAAACCCAATGGTTTCTGGATCTGGGGTTTTATATCAGTTTCAGTGGGGTGGTCACTTTCAAAAATGCTACCCAAATTCAGGATTCGGCGAAAGTTGTACCAGCAGAAAAACTGCTGATCGAAACCGACTGTCCCTTTCTGGCACCTGTGCCGAAACGGGGTAAGCGAAACGAGCCTGCTTTTGTCAGCTATGTTGCTAGTTATCTGGCACAGTTGCGCGGCGAAAGTCTCGAATCGCTTGCTGACTTCACCACTACTAATGCCCAGCACCTATTTAAATTACCAGTGTTATCAGTGATTAGCTGATTACCTAAATTAACATATTTAATCTTTTTTATTTTAGCTCTGAATTATCGGTTGGGAGAAGGAGTAGGGCATAGCTGATAACCCGGAGGAGTTTGAACTAGATTAAGTTTAAACTCCAGTAATTGAAGAACGAATCGCTGTTGAGAACGCACTAAAAGAGGAATATACATGACTAGTCAGATTACTACTACGGCATCCACTTACATGTTGCCTGACTTAGTAGAGATTCAGCGTTCTAGCTTCCGCTGGTTCTTGGAAGAAGGTTTGATCGAAGAGTTAGATAGCTTTTCACCAATAACTGACTATACAGGCAAACTGGAACTGAGATTCCTAGCCAAAAATTATAAACTCAAGCGTCCTAAATATGACGTAGATGAAGCAAAGCGACGCGATGCTAGCTATGCGGTGCAGATGTATGTACCGACGCAGTTAATTAATAAAGAAGATAAAGGCAAAATTATCGAGCAGGATGTCTTTATTGGCGATTTGCCATTGATGACCGATCGGGGTACGTTTATTATTAACGGTGCCGAGCGGGTAATTGTCAATCAGATCGTCCGATCGCCTGGAGTATACTACAAGTCTGAGCTAGACAAGAATGGTCGTCGGACTTACAGTGCGTCATTGATTCCGAACCGGGGCGCGTGGCTGAAGTTTGAGACTGATAAAAATGATATCGTCTGGGTGCGGATTGATAAGACACGGAAGCTGTCCGCGCAGGTATTATTAAAGGCTTTGGGCTTAACTGACAACGAGATTTTTGACTCATTGCGGCACCCTGAATTTTATCAAAAGACGATCGATAAAGAAGGCAACTTAACCGAAGAAGAAGCTTTGATGGAGCTGTATAAAAAGCTGCGTCCAGGTGAACCACCTACTGTCAGTGGTGGTCAGCAGTTGCTCGATTCCCGCTTCTTTGACCCCAAACGTTATGATTTGGGTAAAGTTGGACGGTATAAATTAAATCGTAAACTGCGGTTAACCACTCCTGATTCGATTAGAGTTCTAACTCCTCAAGATATCTTGTGTGCGATCGATTATCTGATCAATCTAGAATTTGATATCGGTAGTACTGATGACATCGATCACTTAGGTAATCGCCGGGTGCGTTCGGTAGGAGAATTGCTCCAGAACCAAATTCGGGTCGGTTTAAATCGATTGGAACGGATTATCCGCGAACGGATGACGGTTTCTGAGACGAGTAGTTTGACTCCAGCTAGTTTGGTCAATCCAAAGCCATTGGTAGCAGCAGTTAAGGAATTTTTCGGTTCCTCCCAACTCTCCCAGTTCATGGATCAAACCAATCCCCTAGCGGAATTGACCCACAAACGCCG
>JANNDQ010000139.1:0-4718 GCA_031387965.1 Chamaesiphon sp. OTE_75_metabat_567 | reverse complement strand
TTTCTCCAGGAAGGGATCGCCAACTTGGACAGCGGGGCGATTATCGATCGATTCGGCAGTCAATTCGGCACTGGCGAAACTAGCTCCACCCATACCATCCCGTCCAGTGGTTGAGCCGACGTAGAGGACGGGATTACCAATCCCCGACGCGCCGGATTTGACGATGGTATCGGTTTCCATCAAGCCCAATGCCATCGCATTTACCAGGGGATTGCCAGAGTAGGCGGGATCGAAATAAACTTCGCCGCCGACAGTGGGAACGCCGACGCAATTGTGGGTGATAATCCCACCGCTGGTGACAAATAGGTGAGTACCATCGACTTCGACATCGTAAACATCGCAAGTTTCGACATTGTGGGTGGAAATATTTTGAATTTTCACCGTTCCCATCGTGTTAACGCTGGTTGTGCTGGCAGTGAGGGTAGCAGAACCGCCGCCAACTTCGAGACGGTTGGTCTGATTTTGGTTTGATGCTAGATTTCTACACCAGTCGCGGCGCACTTCAAGCTGCCATAATGCGGCGTAGTGAAATTCACGTCCTTTAATCTGTCCGACGGATGCGGGGCGATGGTGAACCTGAGGATTGATGCCTTGATTCTGGATCAACAGCAAGATTTGATCGAATAACTGACGACTGGAAGTAGAGCAGAAAATCTTGTCCTGAGCCGCACCACCAGTGGGATTGGGAATAGTTGGATTATTCCGAATTAGGCTCTTGAGCAATTCTTGCTGAAGTTCGGCACTCCAACCCCAGACAAAATCAGGGATGCGTTTGTGGGTGGATTCGTTGCCACACTGCCATACCTGGGTAAATAGGTAGCCAAGCAACCAGGAAGAGACACAAACCGCCATCCCCGAAGTGCGCTGTTGCGGGTTAGCCGGAATCCCTAAACTCTGGAGAATTTCGATCGCATCTGTAGCCGCAGCGGTTTCGGTGTGGGTAAAGTTAAAGAAAATTCGATAAATATTGCCCGACGGCGAGACATTCCCCGCCGCGATAAAATAGCCCAGGAGACGGGCAAAATCTGCATTTGGTTGAATCAGAGCCGGAATCCAATCATCCTTGCCATGCTGCCCAATTTTGAGGTCAACACGAGAAAAATTGAGGACTTGTTCTAGTCCCAAAAGTTGTTCGAGACTGAGGAATCGATCGAGTGGCAGCGTCTTCGTGTTGAGGTAGTGGTTGCGTTTTTGAATCGATGGTTCAAATAATTCTAGAGTGGTGCGAATCAGATCAGTGGGTTGCCATGATGCTGGGAGGGCGATACAGATATCCTTGTCAGCATGAAGATTGACATCAATTGCATCAATCAAATCGAGTGTTTGAACTTGTCTCTGATTCTCTGGTAGCTGCTGAAGAATTGGCAGATCGTCACCCACGCGCAGGGTTTGGGCGTAACGAATCCGTACTTTATTTTCAGCCTCAATCCTCAACATCGGATGATCTGGCGTGACTGTCAGCGTGCGCCCCAGCGAAGTCCGAATGTTGACCAGCGTATCTGTTTGACGCTTAAAAATCCGGCTGACTGGCTGCCAATTACTGTGATTGGTATTGGGATCTACTGATAGTGTTTCAATCCCAGGTGCGAGTTCTAAAGTATCCGTACCAGCAGGTAAATGGGTCGTGACAAAATTTCCGATCGTATCAAAGTGAATCCCCTGTATATCCTTCCAAATAAAGGTTTCAGCACCCAATAAACAGTTCCCGTAATGGGAAATTCCCGCCACCACACCTGTAAATAACCGCCGCGTTTTAGCATCCTTGAGATCGCCAAACCGGAGCGAATTGAGAATTGCAATGGGACGCGCACCCATTGTGAAAATGTCCCGCAAAATCCCGCCGACACCAGTCGCCGCACCTTGAAATGGTTCCACCGCCGAGGGGTGGTTGTGAGATTCGATTTTAAAAGCAAGTTGCAATCCATCACCTAAATCGATCACCCCAGCATTCTCACCTGGGCCAACTAGAACACGCTTACCCGTCGTCGGAAACTGGCTCAGGAGCGGACGAGAATTCTTATAGCAACAGTGTTCCGACCACATCACCCCAAACATGCCTAGTTCAGCCTTGTTGGGGTGTCTGCCGAGTCTTTGAACGATTTCCTCGTATTCGTTCGGTTTGATACCTTGAGCGGCGATTTCAGCAGTGGTGAAGGGGGATGTCATGGATGTGTTTGGTGTGGGGTGGATGAACAGTTAAGCAGTTAAAATCCCACCATCGATCGGGACGAGTGGAAGATAAATCATGAGTGCCGCTGTTTGAAATATTCAGAAACCGATTGTTTTCTAGTAGAGCGTTCGGACAAATCTGGTCGCGCATCCTGCAACAGATGCAGGGGATGTCCGCCCCGTCTTTTGACAAAAGTATTGTCTAGATTGAGAGTCAACCACCGTTCCGAAATCAGGCGTTCAACTAACGAGCTGCGGTTAACATCTCGTTCATGGGCCATAATATCAGCTAATTTTTGTTCCGTTTCAGGATCTAATCTTACTGTCAGCATTTCATTCTAACCTGTGCGGAATGTATAACGATTATACTTAGGTCTGCTCTATTCTCGATCGAATATGACTATCAACCCTGATTAAGGAACAAACCTTTTTGGGTAGGTTGGGTTGAAGAATGAAACCCAACATTTCTAGGGTGTTTGCGTGTTAGTTGGGTTTTGCTCCGCGCAACCCAACCTACAAATTTTCGTGATTTTAGGACTTTTGTCCGTCAATCAGCATTTACAGTCTAAATAATTTTAAGGTGTAGTTTCATCGTTCATGCCCATAAAGCCAGCTAAGATCTCTGGTGGTAATGGTTCATCGAAATCTTCAGCCATTTTAACTTGACCTTTCCAATCACCAGGAGTGCGAGGTTTTTTCTCAATCTGATTAGCATCCAGAGTCTGTGGATGTCCCCACACGATTTGTTCGTGCTTGTAGATTACCATGCCTGGTTTTGCACCTTTGGGCTTATAGACGTGCTTGGTGGCTGTATATACTACTGGAACTGCTTGGCTTTGTCTGGCGCGACTATAGTAGGCGACGGCATTGGCGGTGAATTGCAAATCTGCTTCCTCAGCTACCGCCCCAGGCGTAATTCTTAATAAGCCATGACTACCTGCGATTTCCTGCGCGTGAAACCAGAGATCGTATTCGGTTGCTGTTTTGAAGGTGAGTCGATCGTTTTGACGATTGTTACGTCCAATTAGCAGTTCAAATCCGCTGGGTGTCTTGAGAGAGCGGGGTTTAGTTTCAGCAAGTTCGGCTTTAGCCAGTCTATCTGCTGTGGGGAAATATCCAGTATCGATTAATTCTCGCTTAGTTTCTAATAAAGTTTGGAGCATTTCTTGAATATTATTTGCGCCATCATCTTCTACCTGAATAATACTTTCTTCTACTTGCTCTAAATAGTCAATTTGGGCTTGGACTTCGGCAAGTAATGGATCTACTGCTAGTTTGGCACGTTTGAGTTTCTGATGACGTTTGTAGAGAAATTGGGCATTTTGGATCGCATTTTTTTCGGGTTCGAGTTTGATTTTGACTGGCTCCCCTGTCTCAAAATCGTTCAGAATAATTTGTTTCATCCCTGGCTGCCACTCGTGGAGATATGCCATTAATAAGTCGGCATTTGCCCGATATTCGTCAGCACCTGTAGACTCTTGCAGTTTAGTTTTGAAAGTCTTCGCTTTGACTCGAAGTTTAGCTAAGATCGTGCTGAGTTTTTGGGTGAGCTGATGTTTGAGCTGGGTAAATGCTTCTCGATCGAGTATTCGTGTATAGTAAGTCTCGACTGCTTGATTGACGGTAGCTACGGGAGTCCCTAGATTGCTCCAACCCAGCACGCTGAAGCCGTTAGGAGTCAGCTGCGGCTGGAATCGATATCCTTCGACTTGGGTAAGAGTTCTCAGCCAGATTTGCCAGTACTTAAATAAATTTTCCCAATCCGACAGCGCTAATGTATCGGTAGTCTGCACTGGATCTAGCCCCGCAGCAGTAATCAGCTCATTCATCAGGATTGTACTCAAGCCGCGATAGCTGCGAACTAGTCGCTGATTGAGCTTATCAGGAATCAGGCTCACCCGATCGATCCACCGCTCGATCGACTCTTCCAAACTCGGCATCGGATCGGTTAATGATGGCGGTACTTCGTAAGGTCTACCAGTCTCGATTGTCCTGACGCTAGACTGTTTATTACTAACTTGATGTGCTGTAGTAATAATCAAATTATCGGCATCTGTCAGGGTGAGATTACTGTATTTACCGATTGGTTCTACATATAAATAATACAAGCTTTCGGCCCCAGGTCTGGTCGCAAATGCTAGCCGTACTAATCGCTCCCAGGGAGATACCATTTTCAGCTCCACCATTGCTAGTCCACCTAATACAGAGCGCAATTGCTGGCTGAGAGTGAATGTATCGGGAATCCGTGGTGGGGGGTCTGTCAGGACGATTCTAGCGGCTTGAGGATGCCAGGAGATGGCAATCCAGCCGCGTTTATCCAGTGTCCGCAAGCTGAGTGCGAGGGTATATCGATCGCGCTGATACACACTTTCGACTCGTGCAGGTACCCAATCTAGCTGTAACTCCCGTACTGCCGCCGTTAATGTCGTGAAGTCAACTTGTTGCATCTAATCAGAGGGTAGAGGGTAGGGAGTAGTTAAATTTTTGTAATAAGCACAAGATTGTGATGGCTACGATGTTTGCTATTCTGGTTTCCTACCCTCTACTCC
>JANNDQ010000126.1:0-2534 GCA_031387965.1 Chamaesiphon sp. OTE_75_metabat_567 | reverse complement strand
GTATGGCTACTTGAATAATTCAGGTGAAGCTAACGAAACTCAAGTTAAAAAAGACAAGTGTCTGCGCGATATCAAGCACTACATGCGCCTGATCAACTACTGCCTAATCGTGGGTGGTACTGGTCCGTTGGATGAGTGGGGAATTGCTGGTGGACGTGAAGTTTACCGTGCATTGGATCTACCTACTGCTCCTTATGTTGAAGCGCTTCGCTTTGCTCGGACTCGCGGTTGTGCGCCTCGTGATATGTCGGCTCAAGCTTTGGTTGAGTACAATGCTTTACTCGACTACACGATCAATTCTCTTTCTTAGGTTGGGATTGACTCAATTTGTTTGAGTCAGAAAGAGGTTCTCGATTTGTTGTTTTGCCTGGTGGTTGAGCGATGTTTCGAGAGCCTCTTTTGTTTTGGATGGGTTGGGTTAATTTAGATCTGTAGGTTGGGTTGAAGAATGAAACCCAACATCACTAATGTCGATTACCTCCGGTATGCTACGCGGTCGAACATAGCTTGAATATTTAAAATTGTGAGAATTGGGATGGTGAAGAGATATCCGATAATTTTAATCGATTGTTCCATTAACGCTGGGGTTGTTGGGTTTCGAGGCTCAACCCAACCTACACGGGGTAATCCCACTTTTGCTTCGGTTATGTATGATCTGTGGACAGTGCCCACCCCACTGGCTTGTCTTACTCAATTCTATTTTTGCCACTGGTGACGGATCGCGGAAGTAATCAGAGAGAACCCAGGTATAAAGATAATACCCAGTTGTTGCATCATCCCCGCTTGATTACCTTGTCCCCAATGTCTAACTATTTTCCCCTCAGATAATCGATCGATGTGCATCACTTCAATCTCGATGAATTTTCCCGTGGCAGGTAATCCTTGAAATTTATCTAAATGCGTACCGCGAAATTTACCTACTGTTACAACTCGATCATCTTCGGCGATTACATGCTCAAATTGGTGATATCCATCGGGGAAAGACTGGCGAAATTCCGAGCCAAATTTGATAAAAGCCGCTCGGTTTAGTTGAGTTGGTATGCCAACTAAATCCGTAACGAAGTCTTCAGATAGCATCGATTGACCTAGATCAAAATCTCCTCGATCAAATGCTGCATATAATTCTAGTACAATCTCCTTATTTGTTTTCATTGATCTAGAAATAAACTATTTGATACTAATTTGAGTACGCCTTCCCATTATGACACAAGTAATTACATCAGTAGCAAAACCGACAGTTTCAATGGTTAAATGCTCACCCAACAACAGATTTGTAGGTTGGGCAGATGCCCACAAACAACCTTGTGCGAAGGGATAACTTTTGAATGAGCCTCAGTATCGGTGCTAATATTTGATGATTCCGACCCACAATTTCAACTTATCATTGCGATCGATCTTTGCTATTGAGATCGATCGATAACGATGCAAAATTATTAGCATTGATCGAGATTACATAGATTACAGCTCAATCGCCCTGTGCCTGATCGATTAAACCGATCACCTCAGCTTTAGCCCGATCTCCCTCCAGCGTAGCCAACACCATCAGACTCAATCCAATTGGTAATATTCCTTTTGTTGTTTTGCCGATTCGGTTGAACGATATTTCGGCAGCCTCTTTTGTTGTGCGTAGATTAGTAATAAAATAAATATATTATGGCTAATAAACGTTTTTTTAATATTTTCAATCTCACTGAAGCAGAAGCGATCGATCTGCTAGATACACCGTTGGATCGATTAGCTGAGGATGAATCTCGGTATGTCGCTGCTTCTCATTTAATTAATTTTCCCACTGAAGCAGCTATTAATGCTTTACTGAGAGCGATCGATAATGATGATGATGAGCTTGATAATCGGATTGTCAGGAGGAAGTCGATCGAGACATTAGGCAAGTTACAAGCCAAACAAGCACTACCAGCAATTCGTAAATGCTTGGTAGAATCAGATTGTTATACTGTCGAAAATGCAGTTTGGGCGATCGGTGAAATTGGGACTGAAGACGTAGAAATTCTCTCAGAAATTGCCCAAATATTAGACCGCGAAGGTCAAAATTATCGCGTAATTATTCATACTTTAGTTAAGCTCAGTTATCACCCCGCAGTCGATCGAATTAGAGCTTTCACAGAGTCAACGGATGAGGCGACAGCAAGTGCCGCGATTTCGGCGGTGTGTCGATTTACGGGCGATTATACTCAGATGGAGCGGGTAATTGCCTTCCTATTTCATTCTAATCGGAATGCTCGGCGGGCGTGTATTCAAGACTTAATTGACGCTAATTATTATGCGGCAATTCCCAGTATTGCGAGATGTCCGGTGTCGATCGCATTTAGACTACGGGCGATTAGATTACTCGCAGATATTGGCATGGAGCGAGGCGAGATTGAATTTAGTGAGATTCGATCGAGTCTCGAACAAACTCTATTCGATCATCCCCGCGATTTAGAATTAATTCACGAATATGATTTGCCGCCAACGATGGAATTTTTGATTCGGCAGTTATATGAAACTGATTTTGGACTCTGTTATTTAGCTACTCA
>JANNDQ010000123.1:0-2214 GCA_031387965.1 Chamaesiphon sp. OTE_75_metabat_567 | reverse complement strand
TGAAACTAAACCGTTCGCAATCCTACAACTGCGGAATTGTGGTCAACACATATCTGAAATAATTGATAGACGGCGTTGGCATAGCCTACCGGAGGTAATCGCTTAACGGATGCGGCGCTACATTTAAATCATCACAGGATTTTATGAAAATCTCAGAAAACGAAATTCTTATCACGGGTGGAGCTACAGGTATAGGTTTTGCCTTGGCGGATGCTTTTTTAAGAGCGGGAAACCAGGTTGTTATTTGTGGTAGACACATGGACAAGCTAAACGAAGCAAGTGCCTGTTTGCCTGATGTAAAAACAATTCAAGCTGATGTATCTATGCCAGAAGGTCGAGCGGCACTCATCACTAATGCTCTGGCTCATTTACCCAACTTAAACTTATTGGTCAATAATGCCGCAATCTCGCAGCAGATTAATTTGAACGATACTCCTGCCGATGAACTAGAAAAAATGCTGCGTAGCGAAATTGAGATCGACTGCATCGCCCCAATTCTTTTGGCGACCCAACTTTTATCGCACCTAAAACAACAACCATCAGCAGCAATTGTAAATGTGACCTCAGCTTTAGTCTTTGCACCGAGAGCAGAATTTCCATTTTATGCAGTTGCCAAAACTGGGTTACGCGCGTTTACTCAGTCTTTACGGTTTCAGCTTAAAGATTCTCATATCAAAGTGTTTGATGTGATTCCGCCGATGGTTGACACAGCATTGAACAAAAGTGCTGGGGCAAAGATTACACCCCAGCAAGTTGCGGTTGAAACGTTGGAAGGAATAGAGCGCGATTGGTTTGAGATCCAGGTGGAGAGAAGTAAAATTTTGGCTCTAGTTTCACGTATTGCACCCAATTTTGCTCTTTCAGTTATTAACAGAAAAGATTAGAGTTTGAGAATTTATTGCCAATCTTACAAACTTCTTGACGGAGATTAACTTATGAACAATAAAAGTAGCAAAGTAATCGATCGAACAAGTGTTTTAGACCTCGTTCGTAAGTGCTTTTCTGCTTATGAATTGAAAGATCGGCGGATAATTGAGGATTTGTTGAGTAATGACTTCACTTTCACAAACCTGCTCCGCAAATTAATCGACGATCGCTTAAAAGCATTGCATGACAAGGATATCAACGCGCTTTTGTCTAACCACACGCCAGATATTAGAGCGTTTGATGTCATCGTTGGCGTAGCCTCTCCCCTGGAGAATCCACTGAAATATACCGGAGCAGATACGGTTATTGCCAGGGAGATGGATGACATTATTACCTTTGCTTCGCTACGTAACTAGCCAGTTTTCACTAAAACTCAACTACACAGGATTTATCATCATGAACAAACTAGAAGGAAAAGTTGCGCTGGTCACTGGCGGCACCAGCGGCATCGGTCTTGCTACTGCCAAACGCTTTGTTGCTGAAGGTGCCCATGTCTTCATCACTGGTCGTCGCCAAACTGAATTGGATGCCGCTGTGGACGAGATTGGTAAAAACGTCACAGGTGTTCGGAGCGATGTGTCCAAAATGGCAGACCTCGATCGACTGTTCGCGACGATCGAGCAAGAGCAAGGACATCTCGATGTGGTCTTTGCCAATGCTGGCGTTGGCGCAATCGCCCCACTGGGATCGATTACTGAGGAACAATTCGATCGAACATTCAACATCAACGTCAAAGGTCTGCTGTTCACCGTGCAGAAGGCACTGCCGCTGTTGCCAGAGAGTGCTTCCATCATTCTGAACGCCTCGACTGCTACCACCATCGGCAGTCCAGCCCTCAGCATTTACAGTGCTACTAAAGCTGCCGTGCGATCGTTTGCCCGCAATTGGACACTCGACCTCACAGGTCGCAAAATTCGCGTCAATGCCATCAGTCCTGGCACGGTTCCGACTCCTGGTTACGATTTCTTTGGACTGAGCGATCGGCAGTTGCAGGAATTTGTGGACAGCCAACTCGTTACCATTCCGCTGGGACGAGTAGGCACACCCGATGAGATTGCCAAAGCCGTTGTCTTTCTGGCTTCAGATGACAGCAGCTTTGTAAACGGCATCGAGCTATTCGTCGATGGCGGCATGGCACAAATCTAAATGGGTACCTGGTGACACGCTCGCTTTAATTATCCCTATTAGAGCAACTGACAACTACGGTAGATGCTCTTGTTTCACAGTTTCAATGGGGCGTATCGGTCAAGCCGAAGAAATCACTCCCCCGATCGCTAAACCTACTCA
>JANNDQ010000020.1:0-3401 GCA_031387965.1 Chamaesiphon sp. OTE_75_metabat_567 | reverse complement strand
CGCTCCGCTCGCCTACAGCGCAATTTCATCCGCTTTGTACGATAGTTATCGTTACAATTATACTTATCAGCGTAAACCCGCCCCTACCGATCTCACCCTGCTTTGACCTATGGTTCAGACCAATCCTCACCCAATTACCATCGCTGAATCAGCTACTGCAATAATCGTGCTGGATGTTGCGGGGATGAAATGCGCTGGCTGTGTTGGCGCAGTTGAGAAACAACTACTCGCCCAAATTGGCGTAAAGTCTGCCTGTGTCAACCTGCTGACTGGAGTAGCGGCGATTTCCGCAGAAGTAGAGACAGTCACTGGGATAGAGCTTGCCGAGCACCTGACTAAGAGTGGTTTTCCGAGCCAACCTCGGCTAGTCAACGAGCTGAATACGCGATCGCAGCAACGACATCAGCGCGAACAAAAATACGCTCAAGCATCTAAACAAATTCTCTGGCAATTAGTTACTGCGGGGATCTTGCTCGGATTGTCAGCAGTCGGGCATTTTGTCCAACCGAATGCCCATCTGCATCACGGGTATTCGGTGCTAAATAACTTTTGGTGGCACTGGGGTATAGCAACACTAGCGATCGCGTTTCCAGGTCGATCGATCCTCGTGGATGGCTGGCGCAGCCTGCGGTACGGCAATCCGAATATGAATACCTTGGTGGGTTTGGGGATTATCACCTCTTACACCGCCAGCGTGGTAGCGCTGCTGCTGCCTAATTTGGGCTGGGAGTGCTTCTTTGAGGAACCCGTGATGATTATCGGGTTTATCACTTTGGGGCGGACGCTCGAACAGCAGGCAAAACATCGGGCAGCGAGTGCATTCGATCGATTGCTGTCGATTCAGCCGATATCGGCTCGATTGGTGAGTGCCGATCCAGATCGTCCCCAAGCGGTGGAAATACCTGTAGAACAGGTCAAAGTTGGTGAGTACTTGCGGGTACTTCCAGGCGAAAAGATCCCGACTGATGGGGTGATTAGTTGGGGTCAGACAACTATTGATGAGTCGATGATTACGGGCGAGTCAATTCCAGTTTTGAAGCAGGTTGGAGATCTGGCGATCGCTGGTACAGTAAATCAATCTGGGGCAATCTCGATCGAAGTTACCCGCACGGGCGATGATACAACTTTGGCGCAGATTATTGCCCTCGTCGAAGCCGCCCAAACACGCAAAGCTCCAGTACAAAAGTTAGCTGATACGGTTGCTGGCTACTTTACTTACGGTGTGTTGGCAATCTCACTATTAACCTTTCTATTTTGGTATTTAATCGGTAGCCAGAACCCCAATTTAGATCCACCGATTTCTAGCCTCACGCCGCTCAAAGCCGCGATCGCCGTAATGGTTGTCGCATGTCCCTGTGCATTGGGTTTAGCCACCCCCACGGCGATCCTCGTCGGGACAGGAATTGGGGCTGAGTCAGGACTATTGATCAAGGGTGGTGATGTATTGGAGCTGGTACATCAGCTCGATACGGTGGTGTTTGACAAAACGGGAACGCTGACTCAGGGCAAGCCCCAAGTTACAGATATTTTTACCACTGATAATATTCGATCGACTGAGCTACTGCAATTAGCGGCAGCGGCAGAAAGTGTTACCAATCATCCGCTAGCGGTGGCAATTGGGCAAGCAGCAGCCCAACTAGATTTAGTTCTGCCCGCAGTGCTCACGGCTCATACCGAACCTGGCTTAGGTGTTGAAGCAGCAGTAT
Source organism: Chamaesiphon sp. OTE_75_metabat_567 (assembly GCA_031387965.1). Lineage (GTDB taxonomy): Bacteria > Cyanobacteriota > Cyanobacteriia > Cyanobacteriales > Chamaesiphonaceae > Chamaesiphon. Next base: position 1,695 of record JANNDQ010000020.1, on the reverse strand, counting down.
TCTTCACCAGCAGTGAGCAAACATCCGGCACGCTCAAGGATGCAAAATATCAGGTAATTGTGGGCAATCACAACTGGCTGATTAGTCACGGCATTGAGATTGGTGCAGATGTAGAAACTACTGCCGTAGGCTGGACATTAGCAGGGAAAACGGTCGTATTTGTAGCGATCTTAGGTGCCCAATCCCAGGTAACGATCGGGATAATTGGTGTAGTCGATCGATTGAGAACGGATGCGATCGAGACTGTTGACCAGTTACAATCGATCGGGCTAAAGGTAGTTTTACTCACAGGTGACAGGAAACCAGTCGCAGATCTGATTGCCGCAGAACTAGGAATTACAGATATCTATCCAGAAGTTCTACCCCAAGACAAAGCGCGGATTATTCAATCCTTGCAACTAAACCAACTAAATCCAGACACCCCATTTAAAGTAGCCATGATCGGTGATGGCATCAATGACGCGCCAGCCCTAGCTCAAGCCGATCTGGGGATCGCGATGAATGCTGGTACCGATGTCGCGATCGAAGTTGCTGATATTATCTTGATGCGCGATCGATTGTTGGATGTAGTTTACTCGATCGATCTATCTCGATCGACATTCGCCAAGATTCGCCAGAATTTATTTTGGGCAGCTATTTACAATCTCATCGGTATTCCCGCAGCCGCAGGATTACTCTACTGGTATGGCTGGGGTGCGCTGCTGAGTCCCTCCGCTGCTGGCGCGATGATGGCATTGAGTTCCGTTAGTGTCGTCACTAATTCACTTTTGCTCAGATTGGGTAGAAGAAACAAAACACTCACCTAGACTCTCACCCCTAGAGCCTGATAAATATCTGCACTCACCGCCGTCTTCAGAGATCGACCCAATCGATTCTTTTTCTGAGCTAGTTGTAGGCATTCAAGCGTTGGACACAGATATACCGAACGTCCCTGCAAAAATGTATCGCCCAGATCGATCGCAACTTGATTTGAGGGGTGACACTTTACCACCCGCCAAAACTCACTTTTAGCGGCAATTTTGCGACAACTGACACAGCGGCGATGATCTTTAGTCATATGCTCGACCTCTTGCGAAAGTAAAAGCAAAATCTTTTTTGATGCTATTTCCGTTCAAAACTCCCCCTAAAGCCTAAAGTCTAAAGCCTGACTTTCGCAGGAAGTCTACTCCATCATACTTGCTTGTTGAAGCTTGATCTCTGATTTTACTCTTTAACCTTCTCCTAGCACAAAAGGCGCAATTCATTCAAGCCATATGGGAATTAGATTAGTATTCTGGATCTTGGGGGTCTTATTGTCAATAAATTCAGACTATTGAGAATAATCTCCACATTTTGTAGAGCAAGAAAATAGGCTAAGTGAAAATTACACGACAAAAATTTTGTTGACAATAGTGTAGGCTTTTGCTTGTCACAAAATGACGGTTAAATGACTAGAGATAGTGTAATTCTATACTTAGCAATGTAGATTCCTATTTGTAAAATTCACTGCAACTGCCGACATCATCTCTAACCAATAATTTAAGGAATATTTATGACTAGTATCCCCGCTAATTTTACACTACAGTTATTGCATTATTATGGCGAAAGCGGTCTCCTTGGTGTGGAAACTGCACCGATTATGGGCGCGTTGATCGACAAGTTTGACGACCAATATAATACATTGGTTCTAGCTGAGGGTGATAACTATATCCCTGG
>JANNDQ010000808.1:0-4515 GCA_031387965.1 Chamaesiphon sp. OTE_75_metabat_567 | reverse complement strand
TTGTTCACAGAGGTGCTTAATGTGGGGAGCCATTAAATCTGGCCCAGTCGCACAATTTAGCCCTAGAATATCGATCGGGAATGGTTGCAGTGCGGTTAATAATGTCGCAATATCACTACCCGACAACATCGTTGCTTGGGGATTCTCGAACGTCGCCGACACCATAATGGGGATTCTAGCACCCTTATTTTTAAAAACTACCTCAAGTCCATTGATTGCTGCTTTGATTTGCAGCACATCCATACAAGTCTCAATCAGAAATAGATCTACACCACCGTCGTACAAGCCTGTAGCCTGTTCGGTGTATGCTTGCTCTAGCTCTTCATAACTGATGTGTCCGATCGAGGGTAATTTAGTACCAGGGCCGATCGATCCGGCGACAAAGCGAGGTTTTTCAGGTGTCGAAAATTCCGCCGTACATTTTTTGGCTAGTTCGGCAGCGGTCTTATTGAGGTAATATACTTTGTCTTCTAAACCATATTCTGCCAACGTTTGGTAAGTACCACCAAAGGTATCGGTTTCAATCACATCTGCACCCGCAGACAAGAAATCCCGATGGACGATGGCTACTGCTTCGGGTTTGGTATGAACGAGGTATTCATTACAACCTTCATACTCCGCACCACCAAAGTCTTCAGCAGTCAGGTTTTGGACTTGGAGATTGGTACCCATCGCGCCATCAAAGACGATCACAGGACGTTCGGGACTATGGAGACGAGCGAGAAATGGACTTGTCATCCGATCGAGAGAGGGGCTTATCATGGTTGTTGTGTAAATCTAGATAAGACTAATTAACTATTTGTTGGTCTGAAGATATTGTATGACTCTATTATCGTAAAGTGTACCCTGAGTATTCATCAGAGCTGCTACATACTTCCTTTCCCGTGGGATTCGAGCAGAAAGGATCTAAACACGATCGGGTTGTGTCATAATTGACACCGATCGCTAATCAATATTCAGACAGCTTAATGTCTACAGTCTCAAGTATTTGTGAGGTTCAGGGAGTCGGACTTCATTCTGGAGTCACTACCACCGTCAGGATTATGCCGACACTTCCTGCCACGGGACGCTTTTTCGTGCGAGTAGATTTACCTGGTAGACCGAAGATTTTTGCAGATATTGCAAATGTCAGTCAGACGACGCTCTCGACTGAGCTAACAGCAAATGGTGGATCGGTTAGGACTGTTGAGCATTTACTCGCGGCGTTGGCGGCTGCGGGAATTGAGGATGCGCGGATCGAGATCGATGGGGCTGAATTACCCCTGCTGGATGGTTCGGCAGGAGTCTGGATAGAGCAACTCATTCAGGCAGGAATTGAGCCGAAGCTGGGCAATTTAGTTACAGCTAGAGCAGTGACTGAACCAGTCTGGATTCGCCAAGATGATGCGTTTGTGGCTGCTTTACCATCATCGGTGCTGCGATTTACCTACGGGATCGATTTTGATGTCGCGCCGATTGGTAATCAGTGGCACAGTTGGCAACCAGATCGGGATGACTTCTTAACCGAAATTGCGCCTGCCCGCACATTTGGATTAGCACACCAGATTGAGCAGTTGCGATCGGCAGGATTGATTAAAGGTGGTAGCTTAGAGAATGCACTCGTTTGCGATGAACGTCAATGGCTAAATCCCCCATTACGATTTTCCAATGAGCCTGCTCGTCATAAGTTACTAGACTTAATCGGCGATCTCAGCTTGCTCGGCAGGTTTCCGCAAGCCCACTTTATTGCCTACAAAGCCAGTCACCAATTACATGTGCAATTGGCACAAAGGCTGGATGAGATGGGATATTGAATTAGCTGGCAGTTAGCCAGAAAAGATGATTGATACCCATCAAACAACCAATTCATAAATATTTAGGTATAATGTCTACCACACTCGATCGATCTAAAGATATTGTCGTTGCTGCTGTTGTCGAACCTGCGCCACCAGAACCAACAGAGCCAGTCAAAAATACTTTCAATCTCCAAGAGATTCACAAGCTTTTACCCCATCGTTACCCCTTTGCGTTGGTTGATAAAATTATTGACTTTGTACCGGGCGTAAAAGCCGTTGGTTTAAAGAATGTCACCTTTAATGAACCCTGTTTTCAAGGACATTTTCCTGGACACCCATTAATGCCTGGAGTGCTGATTATTGAGGCAATGGCTCAAGTCGGTGGAATTGTCCTGACTCAGTTGCCAGAATATAGTGGTGGTTTATTTGTGTTTAGGGGGATTGATGGAGTCAAATTCCGGCAACAGGTGGTACCTGGAGACCAATTAATCATGACAGTGGAACTCCAAGCGTTCAAACGTCGTCGATTTGCCAAGATGCACGCTCGCGCTGAAGTCGATGGTCAACTAGCAGCCTCTGGAGATCTGACGTTCGCTCTAGTCGAAGTTTAGTTGAAATGTTGGCAAGCGATGATATCCAGCAGATGCAAAGTGTAAGCCACTCGTAAACGTGGGCACAATAGTGAGTGAGGAACTAGTTTAAGGCTAATCACTAACCTAACTACAGTCCAATCGTTGATGGACTTGGACTATTGCCTCCACACAGACAGAGCATCTGCATCACCGATAACCCAACTGTAGGAAAATGACAAGATGGCTGGAGTAGCAATGTTAATGACACGAATTCATCCCACCGCAGTGGTGCATCCCAGCGCGGAACTCGACCCGACGGTACAGATTGGGCCTTACGCGATTATTGGTGAAAACGTCAAGATCGGTGCAGGCACGACAGTTGGTGCTCATACAATCATTGAAGGGCCAACAATTATTGGGGTTGGTAATCAAATTTTCCCTGGGGCAGCGATCGGATTGGACAGCCAGGATTTAAAATACAAGGGTGGCGAAACCTGGGTCAAAATTGGCAACTACAACCGGATTCGGGAATATGTAACCATTAACCGCGCGACTGGAATTGGTGAAGCCACCGAAATTGGCAATCACAATCTACTCATGGCCTACGTCCACATCGCCCACAATTGCACGATCGAAAACAATGTCAAAATAGCTAATGCTACCTCTCTCGCTGGAGATGTCTATGTGGAATCAGATGCGGTAATTAGTGGTGTCTTGGGAGTCCATCAATTTGTCCGCATCGGTAGACTATCGATGATTGGAGGAATGACCAGAATTCAGCGGGATGTGCCACCATTTACGATCGTCGAAGGGACTCCAGCGCGGGTACGTTCGCTCAACCTAGTCGGATTGGAACGTTCGGGTTGTAGCTCCGAAGAACTAGCAATCCTCAAAAAAGCCTTCCGCACGATCTATTACTCTGACAAAACTCTCAATCAAGCTCTAGAAGATTTGGATTTATTTCCCAGCTACGAGAGCGTTCAACATCTGCAAAGATTCCTCAAACTATCTGTCGATGGTAAAAAAACTAACAAGCGCAGAGGGCCAATTCCTGGCAAATCGATCGATCGAAAGGCAGCAGATAGTTGATAATTAAGTCTTAATTCCCTCGTTCTCCAGTTCCCCAGTTTCCCCATATTCAGTGACAAATACACCAAAAACTATCTTCATTAGCACTGGAGACGTATCTGGCGATCTTCAAGGTTCGTTACTCGTCGCTGCCCTCAAGCAACTAGCCGATAAGTTGGAGATTGACCTAACGATTGTGGCGCTGGGCGGTAGTAAAATGGCTGCGGCAGGGGCGACAATCATTGCTGATACCACAGGGATTAGTTCGGTCGGAATTGTTGAACATACAGCCTATTTTAGACCCTCAATCCAAGTCAGAAATATTGCCAAAAACTATATCAAAACTACTTCACCGGATGCCCTGATCCTGATTGATTATGCAGATCCGAACATAGATGTCGGCACATATGCGAGAAGTATTTTGCCAAACTTGCCAATATTTTACTACATTGCTCCTCAAGATTGGGTGTGGCCGAGAGCAAATAAAAGAGCCGATGCAATTGTCAAACTGACTGATGAAATCTTCTCTATTTTCCCACTTGAAGCCAAGTATTTCGAGAGTCGTGGAGCAAAGGCTACGTTTGTCGGACATCCATTAATCGATCGAATTGACACATTAACTAGTCGCAAAGATGCCCGTGAAAAGTTAGGAATTATCGGAGATGAAATTGCCGTTGCGCTAATTCCCGCTTCCCGTCAGCAGGAGTTGAAATATCTCTTACCTGTAATTTTTGAAGCTGCACAGCAGATCCAGGCGGAGTTACCAAGTGTGCGGTTTTGGATTCCGCTCTCCCGTGATGCGTTTAGAGCAGAGATCGAGGATCAAATTGAAGCGTATCAAATTGACGCTACTTTAGTAACTGAAAATGCCGATCTTGTCCTATCAGCAGCAGATTTAGCGATTACTAAATGCGGCACCGTCAGTTTAGAACTAGCCCTGCTAAATATTCCGCAAGTGGTGATTTATCGAGTTAGTAAAATCACTGCCTGGGTAGCTAAAAATCTGGTCAAATTCTCAATCCCATTCATGTCACCAGTGAATTTAGTCGAAATGAGATCGATCGTGCCAGAATTATTGCAGGATGAAGCTAATCCCGATC
>JANNDQ010000801.1:0-3715 GCA_031387965.1 Chamaesiphon sp. OTE_75_metabat_567 | reverse complement strand
GTGGTGTTGCGATCTTTTGCACTAACTAGGGTTGTAACTAATTCAGTGCCCCATTGATTGTCACTCGATCGATACCTCAATCCCACCACTGCTTTGAATGGATCGATCGAGTCTAGTGGCTGATTAGTTTCCAGGTTATTCCCTTGGGTAAATGCGGCGCTAGTTAGTAAGCTAAAGCCTCCAGGCTGTTGACTAAAGCGGTATTCACCTTTAGCTTCTACACCGCTAATTTCGGCTCCTTTGATATTTTGAGCTTGAAATTGATTGAGAGTTTGTCCGCCAATCGGCACAGTTCCAATTTGAACGGTGCTGATAAAGTTATCGTAGCGATTGTAAAAACCGACTAAACTACCTTTGAAATTCGCACTATCTGTCTTCAAACCCAATTCAAAACCGTCACCCGTTTCTGGCTTGAGATTGGCATTGGGAATCGCTGTATACAGTTGGGCAAAGTTAGTAAATGAAATTGCTGCATCGTCATAAGGTGGACTCCGAAATCCTCTTGCATATTGAGCAGTAATTGAGGTTGCGGGACTGAGTTTATAGACGACACCGATCTTGGGTGAGATCGCGGAAGCAGTTAATTCTTTGACATCATCAACCCGTCCACTCAATACGCCTACTCGCCGGAAATCAGCATCATTTGAGTTGGGATTGAGATTGTAGTAATCATAGCGAACTGAAGGAATGATGCTCAATTGACCATTGCCTAGCTCGATTTCATCTTGCAGATAGATCCCCAGTCGAGTAGTCTTAGTTGGTGGAAAAGTACGGTTTGGAAACGCTTCTCCCCCGACAGTTTTAGTCTGGGTACCTGTGGTGAGATTAAATTCAGTGTTGTCTCTAGATCTAATTGTATCTGTGACATTGACATCCACCCCATACACCAACTTTTGGCGAATATCACCACCGCCGAGATTCGTCTCTAGCTGAACATCTCCACCGATAATTCCCTGGCGAAACGTGTTGAATGGACTGCGGCGGCGCAGCGATGCTCCAGTTCCGGTAATCGTCCGCAGTTCGGTAGAATCTTCAGTAGTATTAGCATTCTGATAGTAAATACTCGATTTGAGCTTCTGAACGCTACCACCTGCGGGATTGTTATAGACATAGCCCAAACTAACCCGCCCACGATTATTAGTATCATCAGCCGTCTGGCTCGTGCGGGTAATTGTCTGCCCTGGGGCACCTGGAATCGGCCCTAAGCTACTATTAACCGTAGTTAGTGTTTTGCGATCGAATAGTTCTCCCGTCAGGATCAGCTGATTTTCAGGGTTGAACTGATAAGCGACTTTCCCGATCAGATTATTACCCCTAACGGTTTGAGGATTAGCGGCGATATTTCCCAGATTACTCGTCTCCCGTCCATCTTGGCGGGTATAGCAAAGGGAGCTACTCAGGTTGCCCCGCCTGTCAGCTAGGACGATATTTTCGCTAATATTACTACTTGCTCCGGCATATGTCACCTTTGCCTGCTGACTAATATTCTTACCCTGCAAGTAGTCTTCAGGATCTTTGGTGGTGTAAGCTACCAACCCACCCAGTGCGTCGCTCCCATACAGACTAGATGCCGAACCACGCAGGATTTCTACTCGCTTGAGACAATCAAAATCTACCTGGTTCCGGTTAGTATTCGTCATCCCCAGACTATCTGGTAGTCTAATGCCATCGATCAGCATTAGGACTCGATTCCCCTCAATCCCCCGAATGTTAACGCTGCCATTTCCGGCTCTAGCGGGACGATTATCCACTGATACACCTGGTTCATACCGGACAAGATCATCCAAATCACGGACAAAATTGCGATCGAGATCTTGCCGATCTTGCACTGACACCGTACTGGGAGAATCTCGGAGTGCCCGACGGGTACGAGTACCAACTACGGTGATTTCTAGTTCGCCTTCTGGCTCAACACTGGGAATGGGTGAACTGGGTTGCGCGATGCCTGGAGCTGGTAATTGAGACTGGATTGCAGGTGGTTCGATACTTGTCTGGCTCAAGCCGACTGGTGCATAGAGTAGCAGCCACAGGCTATTGCCAAGGAGTGCGTAACGCTTCATGATGGAGGTATGAATTTTTTTGAATTGGGTTATAGCGCAGTCAACTAACTTAACTTAGGTCAAGATTTTTGATTGCACTATATCCACTTTTATCATTAATGTACATCTACTGCTAATAATTAGCAATAAAATTATACAAGTTATCAAAATATTCTACTCAGTGGGCGGATAGTATAGCTCTAGTCGCAAAATCCAGCCTGTTTGTTGTTGAACGTAAGCATGGGTACTCAGCCCTTGCCGCTTGGCTGTCTGAGAGACTTGACGATAATCCCAGCCCATCAATTCACACAGCTGACGTTGCCGCAACCCTGGATTTGGGGGTGATTTTTCTGATCTTGGCTCTGACATAAGTTTTCATTACTGTTATTGTGGTGTCAGCGGACAAATCTGCAAACCCACAGGGGTATCAATAATCGCCACATCTACCCCGAATACCTCCGCAATGATCTCAGGCGTAATCACCGATGCAGGCGTACCAACAGCAATCAGGGAGCCATCCTTGAGCATTGCTAACCTGTCGCTGTAGCGAATCGCCAGATTTAGTTCATGTAGCACAGTAATAATAGTTAATTCCTGCTGCTGTTGCAGATCCTTGAGCAGAGTCAGCAATTCGAGCTGATAGCGGAGATCTAGATAAGTAGTCGGCTCATCTAATAATAAAATTCGGGGATTTTGAGCTAGTGCAAGCGCCAAAAATGCCCGCTGTCGTTCACCACCAGAGAGATCTTCAACCGATCGATCTGCAAATTGGATTACTTGTGTTAACATCATGGCTCGATCGACTTGAGATCGATCGAGTGCAGTTAATTCCCACTGATACCAAGGTTGATGGGGAGTACGCCCCAGGCTGACTAATTGTTTTACAGTTAAGCCGCTCGGTATCGTCTGTTGTTGGGGCAACAGAGCCATTTTTTGAGCAACGATATTCGGCGGTTCGGTGTGAATTGCTTTCCCATCAAGCCAGACGATCCCCTGTTGGGGCGAGAGTAAGCGACTGAGCAGTTTCAGCAGCGTAGATTTACCAGAACCATTACCGCCCAACAGACTCAACCATTCACCGCGATCGAGTTGCAAGTTTAATTGATGGATAATCGATTTTGTTTGATATCCACCAGTCAGATTATCAGCAATTAGCAGAGATTGATTCATAAATATAAGTTTCGATATTATGACTACAGCCGAGTAGATTGGCGTTGATATAGTAGCCAGATAAACACTGGAGAGCCACACAGAGCAGTCACCACACCCACCGGAAACTCGACCGATCCCATTCGCGCCACCAGATCCGCCAACGTCAATACTAACGCTCCACCGATCGCTGACAATGGCAATAGCCAGCGATAATCATTACCAATTAGCATCCGAATCCCGTGGGGGACAATCAGCCCCACGAACCCAATTAAACCCGCCACACTTACAGCACTTCCCGCCAGCAAACTTGCTACCAGTCCAATCGCTAGGCGAGTTCGTACCAGTGATACGCCCAGACTTGTAGCTAATTCATCCCCTAGAGTGAGCAGATTAATCGATCGACCGAGTAAACAGCCTGCTAATAATCCTACCAATACATAGGGAACTGCAACTTGAACAGTTGACCAACCGCGCCCATTGAGACTACCTACCAGCCAATTCAACGCCGATTGGAGGCGACTTTC
>JANNDQ010000783.1:0-1588 GCA_031387965.1 Chamaesiphon sp. OTE_75_metabat_567 | reverse complement strand
AGGGGCAATTTCGGCTAATGGAATCATCACAAATCCTCGTTTGAGCATGTGGGGATGTGGAACTTGAAGGTTGGGCAAGTCGATAATTTGATCGTCATAAAGTAGTAGATCTAAATCTAAGGTTCGGGCACCCCATACTTCTTGCCGAACTCGCCCAAATTCTGCTTCGATCACATGTAGAGTATTTAGCAAATCTAGGGCTTCTAGACTAGTCTGAAGGATTGCACAACCGTTAATATAATCGGGCTGTGGCGGTCCAATTGGTGCTGTTTGGTACCAGCTAGAAACAACTATAACCTCAATCTGAGGATGGATTTGAAGCTGATTAATTGCTCCAGTTAAGATCGATCGCGAGTCACCTAAATTACTACCTAATCCGATCGCGCATCTGTTACTCATGCTATCAACTTAACTGCTAACTTTCAGTTTTCAACTGTTTTAATGCCATGCCGAAACCAATGACGATCGTCACGTTGGATAGAGTTAAAAAGAATTCAGCACCACCATGTAAAAGATCGACATCAGCTAGAGATTTATGTAAAACAATCTGAGCATATGCACCAATTGGAATCGTCACCGCCACAAATAACAAAGTCAAATAAAAGCCAATTAGGGCAATCTTAGGAGTTTCCACTTTTTTAGTCATCAACCATAAAAAGCCTAAGTATGGAAACAAAGATACTGCAAACAAAGATTCCTTGGAAAATACTGATGCAATTATTTCAGATATCATGTCTTAACTTTCAACTCTTTACTAATCTGCCAAGCAGCCGCACACATCGTCGTACTCCCGACAACTGTCATCGCGGCTTGAATTGTCACTAACCATTCTAAAGCTGGAGTGTTATCAAAAAAGTGCCAAGTACAAGCACACATCGCGCTTACCAATGAGGGCAGCATCCCGTATGAGAGACTTCGCCATGCCAAGTTGCCACTGGCTTCGGCATACAGCCAAATCAACCCAATTGCTGTCACCCACTCAATGACGCTAGAAACATGAATAATCCAAGTGGGAATTGAGAGTACGTGCATCTAGTTACTGGCATTGTATCAATATCATAACAGCTTGATTCTGGTTAAAAAAGGTGAACCTCTCAATATCACTGGAGTGGGTGATATCGATCGCATACATGCCCCTGAATCCTGTGGTCTAATGTCCAGTATCAGTATTTTTACGTATACGCAAGTAGGCATTTGAGATTTAAAATATACTCAGTGTTTGCCGCTATTATTTTATTCCACTATTATGTCTAAATCTGTCAATCGTGCTGTCAGTGTAGCTATTTCCGCTCAGGATCGTCAGCTCAAGGCTAAGTTACAACTAGCACTGACACAATTGCATGACTGGATTTCAGCTGATGGAGATTTAGCACAGCTCGATTTGGCATTTGGTACCAATTGGAATCGGAAGTTAGGGTTACAATTAATACAGGCATGGTCGCAAGGGGATCGACTGCCAGAGATTGAGATTGTTGAATCAGCTCAGATTAATGGCGGTAAAGGTGCATTTGACAGCACAAATAATAAGATCTACATCAGTCGTAGCCTATTAGATTTACAGCAGCCAGATTTATTTACCAGCGTATTC
>JANNDQ010000772.1:0-4319 GCA_031387965.1 Chamaesiphon sp. OTE_75_metabat_567 | reverse complement strand
ACCAGTAATCGATTGAGCATCAATGTTGCCGATTCGCACACCCAGACTATTTGGTGCAGTCGAATTAAACTTATCTTGGTTGTAACTAACGGTAGTATTCAGAATCGAACTTTGGTCGTTGGTTAGTTGCGATCGCCAATTTACACCCAAATTAAGCGCGTCGTGGTTTAATCTGTCGCGTTGCAGCGGAAATCCAAAATAAACTAACCCTCGCCGACTGGTAATTTTGTTAACATCAAAATCAAGTTTATTGCGATCGTTAATTGCCGCCGAAATGTTACCAGAATAACTAGTGGTGTCGGTGTCAGCATTACTCAGATTTCCAGTCACGGGATCGCGGTTGGCGGCACCGACTGGGACGCGATAGTTACTATCGATCCGATACTTTTCAGCGCCAATCCGGTAGTTTAATTTCTGCTCACCACCAGCATAACTAGCGCGGTAATTTTGCCGCCCATAGGCACCTACTTCGGCAGATAAATTAGTTTCTGGCGTGCCTCTATAGCCTTTGGTGATGATATTAACCACGCCGCCAAAGGTTTCCGAACCATAGAGAATATTACTTGCGCCACTGGATAATTCGATTCGATCGATATTACCTACAGCAATGCTATTGAGATCAGTAGCTCCATGATAGGTATTAAGATTATTACTAACGGGACGACCATTGAGGAGGATCGTAAATTGATTGATTGATGCGCCGCGATAATAAGTCCCTGTATGAATATCTGCCCCATAACCGGAATTATTAATCGCAAATCCAGGTAAATTGTTTAATACATCTGCGACATTTTTCGAGCCTTGTCTTTCGATCTGCTGACTATCGATCGTGTAAACTGGCGTAGATTTTGGTAAATTCAACCGCCGTTGTCCCGTTACATCAATGCTGAGTTCTGGTTCTGGCTCACTAGCTGTCAGAGTGGGTTCAGCATTAGCACGGTAATCGCCCAATAATATTAATTCTGCACCAGCGATGAGACAAGAGATCGTCAGCAGTTGACTGATGGTGGTGGAGATCCGATTGATTTTTCCGTTCAAGCTACTTATACCCTGCATTAAAATTTCAAGACTTACTTTCGTACTTTTCCTAGCGCTAGTTTTGCAGTTGTAGAGTAGCAAAACCAGCTCCAAGTAAGATGATTGTGGTCGTGGTATCTCAACAATGTCAAAAGACAGGCTGTCGAACATCTAATACCAAATCCGCCTTACAAACCCTTCTTTTGCAGCACAATCACCTCGCCCTCACCCTGCCAGATCCTGGGCTTCTGGCTCCCCTCTCCCAAGCTTGGGAGCTACCGTGTATACACAAGTGTAGAATCGACTATCTATCCTGAAATCAGCCCCCCAGCCCCCAATTCTGGGGGAGTAAGAGAATTCAAAGTCCCCCAGAATTGGGGGGTTGGGGGGCACACGAGACTAAAAACGAAGTCTAGCCGACTTGTGTATACACGGTAGAGCTTGGGAGAGGGGTTGGGGGTGAGGGCAAGGTTCGCAGCTTGTAAAAATCGGATTTAGTGTAAAGTGAACTATTGCGGTAACCTAAAGGAAAGATATCGCGTAAATCTCATGGTGCCGCTACCCGATCATCGCCCCAAACAGCTGTCTCTGGGGCCATTAGAGACTGAAATCCTCAAAATTGTGTGGGAACTCAATGCAGCGACAGTTAAAGATATTCACGATCGCATCTTGAGTGATCCCGATCGAGAATTAGCTTATACTTCTGTCACCACAGTCCTCAATCGCCTAACTCAAAAGGGCTGGCTCAAATGCGACAGGCAAGAGCGCAGCTTCGTGTGGTACCCGTTGCTCTCGGCGGCTGAAGCCCAGGCAATTCAGGCTTACGAGCAGCTGCAACAATTTCTTGCAGTGGGAAATCCCGATATTGTCGCTGCTTTTGCGGATAGTTTAGATCGATCGAGCATCGAGCAAATTGCCTCGATTTCTCAGCGATTGCAAGCAATTCGCAAGCTCCAGGAGGAACAATAATGCACCTGATTGTTTTGGTAGCGATTTTTGCGGTGGCTTGGGGGCTGCGATCTACTTGGCGGGAAGCTAATCAATCAACCTGGAGTGAGCGGTGGGATCGAACACTAGCGATATTTCTGCTACCGCCACTGCTATTATTTACCAGTTCGATCTCGATTATTTTGATGGGGCCACATGGAAGGATGGTGTGGGTAGGAAATGATTGGTTGAGTTACGGTTTAGCGATCGGATTTTTGGTATTTACGGTGCTCTACTTACTCAAATTAACTATTACTGGCTGGCAAATCCTCCACCAAGTTCGCACTTACCCGATTACCAAGCTCGCTGGTAACAAAGTCCGAATCCTAAATTTATCAACTCCCTATATTGCCCAAATCGGCTTCTGGCAGCCGGAACTAGTCGTTGCGCAGGGTTTGCTGGATACTCTAGGAACAGAGCATCTAGGGGCTGTTTTAGCACATGAACAGGCACACTATCGGTACCGCGACACCTGGTATTTTTTCTGGCTGGGCTGGATTCGGCAGATTACTAGTTGGCTGCCGCAAACTGAAGCAATGTGGCAAGAATTATTAGTACTTAGAGAACTGCGGGCTGATTTGTGGGCATCGCGCCAAACCGATCCGCTACTTGTGGCGGAAGCTTTATTTCTAGTAGTGCAAAACACATCGGTTTTTACGGAAAACTTTTGTACCGCTTTTAGTCAAGTTGCTCCACCAAATCGGCTTAATCAAAGAATTGATGCCCTGCTGGAACTTGCGGAATTGACGATTAACCCCAGTCTTGATCGACCAGCGGGAAAATTAGATCAACATCGAGTATTTGCCACTAGCTGGCAACGTCACCATCTCTACTCATGGGGGTGGTTAGTAGTTAGCTTGGTGCCATTGCTAGCAATATTTTTTCACACATAATTATTTCTTCTGGGTAGCAATTCCCATTTTCACACCAGGGATCTGGCGCACTTGATCCATCACAGCGACTACTTGTCCATGCCCGACTTTTTCATCAGCATTGATCACTACCAGCGCTTGCTGCTCGGTGGTGACGAGGGCTTTGATTTTGGGCATCAGCTCAGCTAAAGCCAGTGGTTGACGATTGAGGGAGATCGCGCCTTGTGGATCGATCGTGACAACAATTTTGGTCTGATCTTGACTTTTACCAGAACTCGCACCAGGCAGATCGACGGGCAATCCTTCGGTGCGGCTGAGTATTAGTGATGTCATCACAAAGAAGGTCAAAATTGCAAAGATTACGTCCATCAGCGGCACAATATTAACTTCGGGCGCACGATCTTCGGTATCAGTTAGTAATCGCATGGTGATAAAATATTTACCTAATTTACAGTTATGGCTGTTGCCAGTTTCGACGATGAATCAGTTCCAGTTGACCCATTGATTCTTGGATTTGAGACATTTGCCGCTGATATAATGCCCGAAATACATTTGCACAGAGCGATGCAATTACCGCTACGATTACGCCTGTTGCTGTACTGATCAAAGCTTCGGCAATACCACCAACAACATTATTCGCACCAGCCCCAGCACTCTGACCGATTTTCAGTGAAGAAAACGAAGCAATCAATCCCGTCACCGTACCCAACAGCCCCAGGAGTGGAGCTAAGCCGATCACAGCATCAAAAACATCAATAAATCGACGTAAGATCGGGATTTCCGCATGAGCTTCGCTCTCTAGCGCCAGTCGAAATTCGTCAGGAGTAGCGTCTTTTAGACCAATTCCTGCCATAAAAATTCTGGCAATTGGCAGATCTCGCTCGCGTTCGAGCCTGTCGAAGACTAATGATGATTTATTTTGGTATAAATCTAATACCGACCTAATCATCGATCCCTGTCTACGCCCGATCTTTGCCCAAAAATTGAGCCTCTCAATCCCCAAAGCGATTACTAATATTGATGCTAATAACAGCGGGTACATTACGAATCCCCCTGCATTAAAGGTTTTAATAAAATTTTCCATGATTATTGTTGTAATTTCCCTGCTTTCCAATTTCCGGCTACTTTAGTTCCATTGGCATAGGTTACTACGCCTTTTCCATCTCGATCACCATTCTTGAATTCACCAGTAAATTGTTCTCCTCCCTTATATTTACAAGTAGCTTGCCCATTTAGTTCACCTTCACTAAATTCGCCAGTGCATTGATTACCTCCGGTGATGATTACACCCTTACCAGAAAATTTACTATCTTTAAATTGACCAGTGTAGCTGTCTCCATTTTTAAACTTATATGTACCAGTTCCATTAAATTTAGCTTTCGCAAATTCACCTGTATAAACGTCACCACTGACTAAAGTTAATGAGCCTTTACCACTGGGGGC
>JANNDQ010000496.1:0-6347 GCA_031387965.1 Chamaesiphon sp. OTE_75_metabat_567 | reverse complement strand
ACAGCACCCGAAGCCTATTTCGGTGACAATTCTCGCACCGAAAATCCTAAAGTTCGCAAGCTGACAGAAGAGATCGATCGGGTGTATCGATCGCGTGTCATCAACCCCAAATGGATCGCCGGAGCCATGCGCCACGGCTACAAGGGAGCATCAGAAATGGCAGCGACGTTAGATTTCTTATTTGCCTACGATGCTACCGCTAATTGCGTCCAGGACTTTATGTATCAAGGTGTAGCGGATGCCTATCTATTCGACGAATCAGTCCGAGAATTTATCGAACAAAATAACCCCTGGGTGCAGCGAGATATGGCAGAAAGGCTACTCGAAGCTAATCAGCGAGGTTTATGGGGAGATGTAAAATTGGGGACGTTGGAGCGATTGCGGTTGATGGTTAATGAAGCCGAAGGCGTTATAGAATCGCAGGGGAATAATAGTAAATTGTGATATCAATTGCTATTCTGGGGATATCAAAACTAACTATAAAAACTGTATAAATGGATTGTTAGGGGTAAGATAGCCTTCACCATGCAATGCTCGATGAGCTTCATTGGCATATTCGCAGTATTCAGATTTTTCATAATCTATAGATTCATAAATATTGTCAATTTCGTACTCCTCTTCGTGCCTCATTTCGCATTCTAGTTCAAATTGTCCTTCTTCATCATTCTCGTCCAATTCCTGAACTCTCATACAAAAAAGGTCGTGATATTCTTTTTTTAATTGAATAATAATATTATTAGCTTCGATGTCAGTATCCCATATGAAGTCCTGTATCTTTTGTTCGATTACATCATGAGTAATATTTATCTTTTCACCTCTAATAGTCTTCCCCAGACATACTATCTTAACTTCTTTTGCTCCTGCATTTGATAAAAGTCTTCTGCAAGCATTAGCAGAATTACCAGAAGTTAAAATATCATCAATTAGGATGATATTTTTATTCTCAATTAACAATCTATCTTTTACCACAATAGAATTAAAATGTTCTTGTTCGCTCCTAAAACCTTTTATTGAAGAGTACTTGTCAACTGTTTTAACTCTTTCAAGACATTTAACTGCATCAACATATTTTTTCTTTGACTTTATTAGATAGCCAGCCAAATCTCGAATTCCTGAGCTGGATTCAAAGGCTATATGAGAGGGGACGACGACAAAAGTAGTTTCTTCATCTTCTAGTAGTTTTGTTAATATAGATTCAAAATAGAAGATGGCTTCAGGTTCTTTATCTTTAAGATCCAAAATAAGTTGGCTAAATTCGTTGAAATTACAATTCTCATAACAGACATTTTCACAATAATCAAATTTAGGGTGATAAAATCCTAGATGATAAAGAGCTGGTAGTTTGTCAAATTTATTCATATTCGATTTACACAAACAATATTTTTTTAGCAGGTATTACGGTAATTTAGCAACCACCATAATCGTATTTCTTTGATTGAGTAGTTCATCAATTACTCAAGGCTCAATCTCAATAACTTGAAAAGCAAGTGTAAAAAAATCAGCGATAATTAATGAAATAAAAGACAGTGAAGAAGTGAAGAGGAATGGTGAAATGAGCAATCCTACAATTTTAAAAACTATCTCACTAAGCTCAGTACTTGCTAGTAAAAATGGTGCTGCACAGAAAATACAAAATAACAAGCCCATAAATATGACTCCAAAAGTCTGAAGATATTTTTCTCCTCTATCAGCATTGCCGATGAAAAATTGATGTGCGCCAAACATACCTAGCGATGAAAGCAGAAAGTAAGCAATTATAATTTTTACTGTGATTTTTAGAAACCTATACATATTAAATAGTCGAAACTAGTAAGTTAATACAAGGTTTAGACTGAAGCATCCGGATCTTTCCAGCAAATTATTCCACAGCATTTCGATCGAGCTAACCTTCTCAATCATAGCACCAAGTGATATAGTAGGGAGAAGGAGGTAGATCGTGATAATTTACAAAACTCGATGGTTCGATCGATGGGCACACAAACAAGGTCTAGACGATGTTAGCCTCTGTGCTGCTGTAGATGAAATAATTGCTGGACTCTACGATGCAGACTTAGGTAGCGGACTTTTTAAAAAGCGAATTGCACGTCCTGGACAAGGGAAACGTGGCGGTTTTCGCACACTGATAGCCACCAACAGAGGAAATCGCTGGTTTTTCGTCTTCGGCTTCCCGAAAAATGAACGCAGTAATATCGATAAAGATGAAGAAGAAGCCTTAAAAAAGCTAGCATCAGAACTATTGTCGCTCACTCCAGAAGATCTAGAAAAAGAAACACTGGAAAATAAATTAATAGAGGTACATTGCAATGCGGAAGAAGAAATCGCTGATTCTTGAAGCAGTCCATGAGACAGCGAAAGATTTATATGAAGCTGGCGTAATGGATCGGGTGACAATGCGTGAATTTGACAGATTGTGTTTACCTGCGATCGAACCCTTAGAACCTACCCAAATCAAACAAATTCGCGAATCAACTAATGTAAGTCAAGCTGTATTTGCGGCGATTTTAAATACGAGTTTGTCAACAGTTCAAAAATGGGAAATCGGACAAAAAAGACCTACTGGTACAGCACTTAAATTACTTCACTTAGTCCAAAAAGGTGGACTCGATCGTGTATTGTAAAATAAATCCTAACCAGCCACAACACTCACCCCAACAACATCTAACTCTCTAATTTGGTGTAGATCGCGTTTAGCTACAGACTTTCGATCGAGCTGGATGATTCGATAGGATCGATCGATAATTTCAATTATGGTATAATTGTTCTTAATGCAGTTAAAAATCATCGGTTGTAGTTAAATGATTGCTACCAAAGAAAATTTCCCCAGATTCACTCCTGAAGAATACTTCGCTTGGGAGGAACACCAAAACTGTCGCCATGAATATATCGATGGTGAAGTCTATTCCATGACTGGTGGTACTATCAATCATAGTAAGATTGCCGTGAATTTTGGCTTTTTACTAAAAGCTCATTTGCGTGGTGGTGGGTGCCAAGTCCTAAATTCTGATGCACGAGTGAATATTGTTAGATCGACTGATTATGTTTATCCTGACGTTAGTGTTACTTGTGACGAAAGAGATAAAACTACCAGCCAATTTATCACTCATCCTTGTCTAATTGTCGAAGTATTATCACCTAGTACAGAGGCTTATGACAGAGGCAACAAATTTAGAATGTATCGACGCAATTCTAGTTTACGAGATTATGTATTAGTCGATGCGAATGAGATGGCTGTTGAGATATATCACCAAGATGAAGATAATAAATGGGATATCCTCAACTATCGATCTGGAGATCTTGTCGAACTAAAAAGCGTAAATTTAACTGTATCGATCGAACAAATATATGAAGATATAATATTCGATCTTCAGTGAAATTATAAAAGCATACTATTCTCAACTATTTAAGACCGATTTTGCAACGATCGATCCTTATCCAGCCACACCACTCACACCAACAACATCTGACTCTATAACTTGGTGTCGATTACCTTGCGGCGCGGCTACGCCAACGATCACATCTACCAGCAGCCTTTTGATGGTAAGCATTTTACCGATTACTTATCATACACTACACGATCGCGTGCCACTGTGATAGTATTTAAGTACGTACAGAGATTTCTGGTTTAACATCTAATGTCAGAAGAACGCTTAGAGCAAGTCGAACAGAAGCTAGATAGCCTAATTAGTGCCATCCAATCAGGATTTGGCAGCTTTGAACGCCAATTAAACGATCTCCGTAGTGATAATAGACAACTTTCTGCCGATATCCAACAAGTTTCAGAACGATTAAAAAAGGTCGAAGAACGGGTGCAAATTATCGATAGTCGGATTAACACGATCGATTTACGTTTGGCTGGGATATCTGGAGACATTCTTGGTTTACAAACCGAGCAAAATCGCATTAAAGAATATCTCTTCAATCGTCCTCAGTAGAAAGGGTTTAAGCAAAGATTCCAGTTTCCATTTCTAGTGATTTATCTGCTATTTTTTAATAATTAGACCGAAATCGCTGAGTTAAAATCCCGTGGGAGGGACTAAATAATAATTCGAGGACAAATAAACTTGAAGACACAATGACGATCGCTGGACCAGATGGAATATTTTTGAGATAGAAACTGATGTATACTCCACTTAGGCTGGAGATAGCGCCAATAACTGCACCTAAAATCATCATTTGATGTAACTCTTTTACTAGTAGATATGCTGTCAAAGCTGGTCCAACTAGCAGGGAAATCACTAAGATTACACCTACTGCTTGCATACTAGCAATCACAGTCAGCGTAATTGCTGACATAAACCCGAGGTGAATAGCATTAACTGGTAATCCCACCGATTCAGCTCCAGTTCGATCGAATGTATAGAAGAGCAATTCTTTATAAAATAGCCAAACTACTGCCAAAATTATCGCAGTCACACTCGCTGTCCGATAGATATCAGTGGTAGTTGTACCTAAAACGTCACCGAATAGAAAACTATCCAAGTCGATATTATTCTTGAGTACAGAAATTAGAATAATTCCAATCGAGAAGAAACTAGAAAAAGTTAATGCCATCGCGGCATCCACCTTGACTCTTGATTGCGATCGAATCCAGGAAATAGTCGCCGCACCTAAAATACCAGAGATGAATGCGCCGATGGCAATATCTATTCCTAAGAAGAAAGAAAGTGATAATCCAGGCAATACAGCATGAGCGATGACATCGCCATATAATGCCATTCGTTGGACGATTAGATAAGTACCCACAACCGGACACAAAATCCCGACTAGTAGCGCAATGACGATCGCATTTCGCATGAATTCATATGTCCAAGGATCGACCAAAAAATCTAGCATAATCTCAGTAAAATAAAGACTTTATTCAAAACTTATCCGTCAGACTAGCAGAACAAATCTGTACTATGATCTCGATAAGTATGCTGATGTAATGAGACACCATAAGCTTGTTGAATATTTGCCGGAGTCATTACTTTTTGGGGTGAACCATCAGCAATTAGACGATGATTGAGTAGCAAAATTCGATCGAGTCGATCTAGAGATTGTCCCCATTCATGGGTGCTAACTAGTAAGATTTTACCCGCAGTTCGCAATTGGTCAAAAACTTCTAGCAACACGGCTTCAGTTTTTTTATCAACGCCAGTAAATGGTTCGTCAAATAAGAATAAATCGGCTTGTTGAGCCAGCGCGCGGGCTAAGAATACTCGCTGCTGTTGTCCACCAGAAAGTTCGCCAATTTTACGATCTTTGAGATCTAACATCCCGACTCGATCGAGTGCGTCATCAACGATTGCCTTCGCTGCTGCACCTGGGCGACGAAACCAACCTAATTGGCGGGTGCGCGCCATCATCACCACATTCCAGACAGTGATAGGATAATCCCAGTCAACCTGTGATCGCTGGGGCACATATGCCACCCGCTCCAAATGTTGACACAGGGGACAATTACAATATTTGATTGTGCCCTTGGCGGTTGGAACTAGTCCGAGCATTGCCTTGAGTAATGTACTCTTACCTGCCCCATTCGGCCCAATTAGCCCTACCAATTCACCTGGTTCAACCTTAAAGTCAATTTGCTCTAAAGCGCGTACTCCACGGTAATTAACAGCTAATTGCTGAATCTCTAACATGAAGTATTAGTTCTGATAATGATTATCGATTGTTAAGTCTAGATAGTAACATAGATTAATTGATATTATTATTAAAGTTAGGGAATTGCTTCTTCAAGACAGCGACATCATGCCTAGCAAATCAGGAATTGTGGAGATTACTAATTCCTAACTAGCTCAGTTATGATCGAACTCTGGGGAATCTTCACTAACTTCAGATAATTCAACCAAGACTTTATCGACTCTTTTGCCATCCATATCGACAATTTCAAACTTGAGATTTCGCCATTGAAAATATTCTCCAGAAACGGGAATTTTGCCTAATTGCATAATTGCAAAACCACCAAGAGTATGATAGTTACCTCGATCGATCGCATTTTCGGGAATATCAAATTGTTCGAGTAACTCCTCGATCGATAGCATCCCATCTAATAGCCACGAACCATCTTCCCGTTGAATAATTTGGGGTTCTTCGGGTGCTTCATTAAAATCAGTGATATCACCGACGATCTCTTCAAATAGATCGTGCATGGTAACTAATCCCTGAATCACCCCATACTCATCCACCACCATCGCGATGTGGGTACCAAACTTTTTGAACTGTTCGAGTACCTTTAAACCGCGCGTACTTTCGGGGATAAATAGTGGTTGGCGGAGAGATTCGGTGAGATTTATTTCCTCGCCTTTGAGGGTTTGAGAAAGCAAGTCAGCGACGTGAATTACCCCCAAGACTCGATCGAGTTC
>JANNDQ010000650.1:0-9805 GCA_031387965.1 Chamaesiphon sp. OTE_75_metabat_567 | reverse complement strand
TAAAGTTTCCCATCCAGATGGCGAATATCCGAGCTTAAAACCCTGAATTGTTTCATCACTAAAACCTCGATCAATCTTGAGATAATTAAGCGCCTTTTCTCCCTGTTGTTGATTGAGTGCGTGCTGATAGAAATTAGCTGTAATCGCGAGGATTTCATACAGCTGTTCTCGCTGCGACAATTTGCGTTGCAATTCCTGTCGCTGTTCTGGCTCTAGTGTCTGGACTGGCACCTGATATCGTCGCGCAAGATCTAAGACAACCTCGGTAAAAGATTGCTTACCCAATTCCATCATAAAATTGATCGCATTTCCTCCCGCCTGACAGCCAAAGCAATAATACATTTGCTTGGTGGGACTAACGGAAAAACTCGGTGATTTTTCTTGATGAAATGGACAAGATCCTAAATAATCCTTCCCGCGTTTTTTGAGCACGACATGTTCGCCCACTACATCGACAATATCGACTTTAGCTTTAACTTCTTCGATCGTATCGGGATGTAGACGCGGGATATTCATCAATTGGTGGATAGTGAATAGCTGATAGTGAATAAATTAAAAATTGTAGGGTGGGCACTGCCCACCAGATCTGTAGGTTGGGTTGAGCCTCGTTGGCGCAGCCTTTCGGAACGAAACAACCCAACATCCCCACAATCGTTGGCGAAGTCTACCGGAGGTAATCAATGAGTGTGTTGGGTTTCATTCTTCAACCCAACCTACAGATTTACTTGTTCGATCCTACTAAATTAGGATCGATTTGTGCTGAGAAAGCACGAGAAATTGCTTCAGGATCGATCGAGTGCCCAATGAATACTAGCTTAGTTGCTCGGCGCTCATCGCTGCGCCAGAGCCTGTCGTAGAAGTGCTCGAACCGATTGCCCACGCCTTGAATAACTAGCCGCATCGGTTTATTTGGAACAGCGACAAATCCTTTGATGCGATAGATCTCTTGCGTTTTGACGAGATCTTCTAATTTGTGGCGCAATTGTTCGGGGTCAAATTCACGATCAAGTACGAGATTAATTGAGTTAATATCATCGTCATGATCGTGATCTTCTTCTGTATCGTGATGGCTGGGGCGCTGTTCGAGATGATCTTCGACAGCAGCATTTAGCCCCAAGATTGTGTCTGCATCGACGATACCGCGATCACTTGTAATAATTTTGACTGATCGGGGGAGTTCTTGATTAATTAGATCGATCGTTTCTTGATATTGCTCATCAGTTACTAGGTCGGCTTTATTTAAAATTACCAAATCCGCACAAGCTAGCTGATCTTCAAACAGCTCCTGCAATGGAGTCTCGTGATCCAGATTTTCATCTTCCTGTCTCAGCGCATCTACCGCCACTGGATCGCTCGCAAATCTCCCATCTGCTACCGCATCACAATCAACTACTGTAATCACCGCATCTACCGTCGCCGCTGTCCGAATTTCTGGCCATCTAAAGGCAGTGATTAATGGTTTGGGCAACGCTAAGCCAGAAGTTTCGATCAAAATACAATCAATATCATCGCGACGGGCAATCAATGCCTGCATCGTTGGTAGAAATTCTTCCTGTACCGTGCAGCACAAGCAACCATTAGTTAGCTCGACAATATTACTGGGTGCTTCAATCTCGTCTTCAGGGCAAACTTGACACGATCGTAACAACTCCCCATCAATACCCAATTCACCAAATTCATTAACAATCACCGCAATCCGCCGCCCTTGATTGTGGGTGAGTAGATGTCGAATTAACGTAGTTTTGCCACTGCCCAAGAATCCAGTGATGACGGTGACGGGAATTTTTTTTGCCATGTTAATTCGTTGGGATAAGTCGATTGGTATTCTTATCTTAATTCCTATGTCGAAGTCTGGACAGGTGTCCGATCGACTATCGTCGATGCCGCTGCATAAAATTCAGATGGATCAGACTTTCAAATTCGATCGATAGAATATCCAAAAAATCGGATATTCGATGCTGCTGTTAGAACTCAATCGAATTGCCAACCATTTGCTGTGGGTGGGGACGATTAGCCGCGATGCTGCAATTCGGCAGAATGTATTTATCATCCAGTACACTATAGGTAGAGCCAAAACACTGCTCGATCGATAACTGTTAATTTCTGATTATGTTTGACCAATTAGCCGAAAGTTTAGAATCAGCCTGGGTAAAGTTGCGCGGAAAGGACAAGATCAAGTCCTCGAATATTCAAGATGCGCTCAGAGAAGTCCGTCGCGCTCTGCTTTCGGCTGATGTAAACGTCCAAGTGGTCACAAATTTCGTCAAGGAAGTCGAAACCAAAGCTCAAGGTGCGAATGTAATTTCAGGCGTGCGCCCAGATCAGCAGTTTATTAAGGTTGTCTATGATGAGCTAGTGCGGACGATGGGGGAAACGAATAGTCCCCTCGCTAATGCCGCCCAAAAGCCGACTGTGATCCTGATGGCGGGTTTACAAGGTGCTGGGAAAACGACGGCTACAGCTAAGCTGGCGCTGCATTTGCGGAAAGAAAATCGCACCACATTGATGGTAGCTACTGACGTATATCGTCCGGCAGCGATCGATCAGCTGATCACTCTAGGCAAGCAAATCGACGTACCAGTGTTTGAACTGGGTACGGATGCCAATCCGGTCGAAATTGCCCGTCAAGGTATCGCCAAGGCGCGGGAACTAGGCGTAGATGTGGTGATCGTTGATACGGCTGGACGCTTGCAAATCGACGATCGGATGATGACGGAATTGGCTGATGTCAAAGCAGCAATTCAACCTGATGAAGTGCTGCTGGTAGTGGATTCGGCGATCGGTCAGGAGGCAGCAAATGTTACGATGACATTTAACGATCGGATCGGGATTACCGGAGCGATCTTGACTAAGTTAGACGGCGATACGCGCGGTGGTGCGGCGCTGTCAGTGCGGGCAATTTCGGGCAAACCGATTAAATTTGTGGGGGTAGGTGAAAAAGTTGAAGCCCTCCAGCCATTTTACCCTGAGCGGATGGCATCGCGGATTCTGGGGATGGGCGATGTCCTGACACTGGTAGAAAGAGCACAGGAAGATTTTGATGTTGCGGATGCAGCGAAACTAACTGAAAAAATTCTCGAAGCCAAGTTTGATTTCAATGACTTCATCAAGCAGATGCGGTTATTGAAAAATATGGGTTCGCTGGGCGGGTTGCTCAAGATGATTCCTGGCATGGGCAAGCTTTCCGATGGACAGCTCAAAGAAGGTGAGAATCAGCTCAAAAAGGCTGAAGCGATGATTCAGTCAATGACGAAGGAAGAACGCGCTAATCCCGATCTACTCGCCAGTACTCCCAGTCGTCGCCGTCGCATCGCGAAAGGTTGTGGTTATGATGAAGCTGCCGTGAGTAAGCTAATTGCTGAATTTACGCGGATGCGCAGCATGATGCAGCAAATGAGTATGGGGAATTTTCCCGGTATGGGTGGCGGTAAACCTGGGACGGGATTACCAGGAGCAGCTGCAAAAACTAAGAAGAAGAAAAAAGGATTTGGAACTCTGTAGAAGTGGGTGTAGAAAGCAGGGATAAAGATCTTCGATTTTGGAACCGCTTCGAGCAAATAAACCCCAACCCACAGATCGATTCCCCGGACGGAGGTAATGCGTTGGCGAAGCCTCTCGTTGGCGAAGCCTCTCGAAGAGAAGAGAAGCGCGAGTCGCTTCACACTATCTAAACCTTGTGCAGGGGAGTTTGAGGGGCGGCACCCCGCTCCTCAATGGGGGGTCTGGTGCTGAGAACCCCCAGATCCGGGTTCTCAGCACCAATAACTTCAAACTAAGCACCAGTCGAATTATGGCTTAAAAGAAAGATCCTTAATCCAAACCCACGTTAGCTACTCCGACCACAAATTAAGGTTAATTTTTTCAACCTTGCAGCCAGCGGCTCATTCAAAACAGCCGGATCGTATCGCCATTCCCAATTTCCTTCAGCAACGCCTGGAAAATTCATCCGGGCGGCACCACCCAAACCCAACACATCTTGCAGCGGAAAGATCGCAATATTTGCCACCGAAGTCATTGCCAAGCGAATCAGATCCCAGTGAATTCCAGCCGAACAAACACCCCCTGAATATAACAACAATCGATCGCGTTCGATATCATCTAATTTCTCAAACCAACCGACCGTTGTATCATTATCATGGGTACCCGTATATACCACAAAATTGGGTCGATGATTGAATGGTAAAAAGGGATTACCATTGTCTGAACCGAAGGCAAATTGGAGAACTTTCATGCCTGGAAAACCAAACTGATCACGCAAAGCTTCGACATCGGGAGTAATCACCCCTAAATCTTCCGCTAAAATCGGTAAATGTCCCCATTTTTGTTGAATAGTGGCAAATAAGTCTGCCCCTGGAGCCTTAATCCAGCGTCCATTCATGGCAGTAAGTTCGCCCTGCTCGACTGCCCAAAATGCCTGAAAACCCCGAAAGTGATCGACCCGAATTACATCAACTAATTTTAGTAATGATTCAAATCTTTGAATCCACCAGTTGAATTGAGTATGAGCTAATTTTTCCCAGTTGTAGACTGGATTTCCCCATAGTTGTCCGGTTTCACTAAAATAGTCGGGGGGAACGCCAGCCATCAATGCAGCTGTACCTGTTTCGGGATCGAGTTCAAAGAATTCTTGGTTTGCCCAAACATCAGCACTATCATGAGCAACATAAATTGGAATATCACCAATAATTTCAATCTCATGCTGATGAGCATAATCTTTTAATTTCGACCACTGCTCAAAAAACTTGAATTGAATAAATTTATGGTAGTTAATTTGAGGCTTGAGATGATTTTGCCAGTGAATTAGGGCGAGTGGTTCGCGCTTGACTAAATCTGGTTGCTCCCACTGGTGCCAACTCTTATCTCCCTGTTCTTCCCGCACCGCCATAAATAGAGCGTAATCATCCAACCAGTAAATCTGACTGTGGCAAAAGTTATCGAAATTAGTTTTTTCGGCTGGATCTGCAAATGATTGAAATTGCTCGAAGGCTAAATGAAATAATTTAGTTTTAACTTCTATTGCCAGCGGAAAATTCACTTTATAGCTCGAAAAATCTGGCAAATTATCTAAGTCAGCTGGAGTTAATAATCCATCTTCTAAGAGTTTAACCGGACTGATGAGTAAAGGATTGCCAGCGATCGCTGAATAGCACATATAGGGAGAGTTACCATAGCCTGTTGGCCCTAATGGTAAGATCTGCCAGTACTTCTGCTTGGCTTGATGGAGAAAGTCAATGAATGTATAAGCATCTTCACCTAAATCGCCAATTCCAAAGGGGCTGGGTAATGAGGTGGGATGGAGAAGAATTCCGCTGGAACGAGTCATAAATTAGGAGGTAGAGAGTGGAGAAGCTCAGTGTAATAATTGGATACGAGTTGATGAAATAGATCTCTAGCTATGAGCTGACATCACAATGCGATGGTGGTAGTCATATCGATCGCCTTGACTCAATACGTGTACTGTCAGGTTATGCAGACTCAGGGGTGAAGTATGGCTCGAATCTTGATAATTTGTATGGGTTAATTTACCTGGATCGATAATCGTAATCGTACCTTTACCGAGGACTTCAAATGTGCGATCATCTCTAAAGGCAGCGCAGGTATCTTCATCAATGCCAATTCCCAATTTATCAGGGTTAGCTGCGATCGCACTCATCAATCTTGCCATCCGATTACGATTGTGAAAATGTTGATCTACCAAGAGTTCGGGGAAAATACCTAAACCATTCGTGAGATCGACAAGCGAGCGATTTGGCGATTCACCACTTATCCCCCCTGAAATCATCTTCTCTCCCACAATTGCAGCGCCAGCACTGGTTCCCGCTAGCACTAGTTCACCAAGTTTAACTCGCTCTTTAATCATGGTGATAAACTTGCTCCCAGCAATCAAATCACACAACCGCAGCTGATCGCCGCCTGTGAGGAAAACACCACTACAGCTTGCGAGTAAATTCAACCAGCGGGATTCATCACATTCCTTCGGCTGTCGAATATCAAGAATCTGGACTTGTTTGGCACCCATCCCCTTGAAGAGCTGGTAATATCTATCGCCCACCACACTGGGTTCTTGGGATGCACAGGGAATGACTCCGATGGTTGCCATTTTCCCACCCGCACTTTGAAAGAAAGCGGTTAATATGTCACAGCCATTCACCTTGTCTTCGGCTCCACCAATGACCATCACTGGATAACGGATAGAATTTACCATCGATTGTTGAGCCAGGATCGGCTTTATTTCAAGCATACATGTCACAGTGGGAAAGCAAGATCGAAGTTTGCCTCAGGATGAGCAAACCTAAAGCCTGATCCAGTCTAACAAATAGCAGGGATATAATTCACTTACGCTCGATCGGCATCGAGTCCACTCAGAATCAATTCAAGACCGAAATTAAAGTCCGCAATGCCGTCATAATGCCCATCGATCAGGTGCTGCGTCAACCGATTCATGTAAGGATATTTTTCCGCAGGGATGCTCGGAAGATAGTCCTGCGCTGTACTGACATACTCCGCTGCTGCGATGGGAAAGTTTAGCTCCTGAAGCGTGAAGCCGTAGATGTGACTATCGATCGCATTCCAAGCTCGATCTACAATCTCGAGCGAAAAGCCCGCTTCGCATAGACAACCGAGGGTTGCATCTATATACCGTAACATTGCTGGCCCCACATTGATCCGGGAGACGAGCGGCATCGTTGCCCAAGGGTGACGCAATAGCACCTCGTGGGCTGAGTTTGCCCGCCGCCGCATCGCCGTCTTCCAATCAACGCCAAGATCGGGCACTTCGATCTCGCTCACCACAATGTCCACAATGCCATCGAGCAGATCATCTTTATTTGCGACGTGGTTATACAGGGACATCGCCTGAAACCCCAGTTCCTGGGAAATCTTCCGCATCGAGAGCGATCCAATCCCACCTCGATCTGCCATGAGTATCGCCGTGCGCAAAATCCGTTCCCGACTCAAGGGGATGTGGGGGGGGATATCTGAGTTACTCATCTGCTTTAGCTCACTTTTTGCATAGTTCTATCTTGACAGACTTACGACATAAGTTATACTTACGATGTAAGCTAATTCGATCGAGGCGGACAATATGAAAGCAATCGTCCAGACGGAATATGGTTCACCAGATGTATTGAGCTTAAAAGAAGTTGATAAACCTGTTGTACCAGCTAATGGCGTGTTGGTGCAAGTTCGCGCCGCCTCCGTCAATGCTGGCGACTGGCGGCTGATGCGTGGCGATCCATTCATCAGCCGCCTGATGTTTGGCGGCATCCTCAAGCCTAAAATCCAGATCCTCGGCTTCGATATCGCTGGATCTGTTGCAGCTGTTGGCAAAGATGTGACGCAGTTTCAGGTGGGCGATGAAGTTTTTGGTGACCTGTCAGAGTGTGGTTTTGGTGCGTTTGCTGAGTACGCCTGTGGCACCGCAGCTGCACTGTCACTAAAGCCGACAAATATCTCATTCGAGCAAGCTGCAACCGTTCCTGGTGCAGCCCTGACTGCGCTCCAGGGGCTGCGGGACTGCGGGAAGATTCAATCTGGTCAAAAAGTACTAATCAATGGTGCTTCGGGCGGTGTAGGGTCGTTTGCAGTGCAGATTGCCAAGGCATTTGGAGCAGAGGTGACTGCGGTATGCAGTACGGATAAAATGGAAATGGTAAAATCGCTTGGCGCAGACCAGATTGTAGACTACACTCAAACAGATATTACCAAAAGTGGTCACCAGTATGACTTAATTCTAGACGCAGCAGCCTATCGATCGGTTTTTGATTATCGATCGATATTAAAGGATGAGGGTACCTACGTCCTGATTGGCGGTTCGATCTCTCGGTTGTTCCAAGTGTTGTTATTCGGCTCGGTGATTTCCACCATGATGCAGCGAAAAGTGAAGTGTTTGATGGTTAAACCCGATCGATGGGATTTGGTAATTTTGAAGGATCTGATTGAAGCTGGGAAAATTGTACCTTTTATCGATCGAACTTACGATCTGAGTGAAGTTCCAGCAGCAATTCGTCAGCTTGAACAGCGACAGGTGCGAGGAAAAATCAGCATTAGCGTATCAGCTTTTTAATCTCAAAAATGCCGTAGCAATTTTACCGTCACCAATACTCAACGCTAAAGTAGAGTGAACAAGAGTAAATAATAAAACGAGTGGTACAGTCATAAAATGGGCAGTCCGTAATGCTTGCCAATCGCCAAATAAACTAGCTAACCAAAAAAACTGTACAGGTTGATACATCGATAAACCACTGGAGATCGCGAGTAATAAAATTGGAATGATACTTGTATAAACAATCCGATGCCAAGCATAGTTTCGGCGTTTAGGATTAGTACTAGATTGAAGCGCTTTGAGATCTCCAGACGTGCCAAATCGATCGCGCCATCTGCGCGTCCAGAATACATAAACTCCATAGCCTAATAAATTCAAGCCATAAATCCACATCAGAGCAAAATGCCAATTGCGTCCTCCAGCTAGCCAACCACCCATCGTAATTAGCCACGGTATGTGTAGTCCCTCTCGCCCACCAAATACCGGATTTGCATTATAGATTTGCAATCCACTGGCAATCATCCCAAATAAACTAATCAGATTCACCCAATGAAATGCTTTGGCAATCGTTGATTGTCCTTTGGGTGACTTGTTAGTTATTGTTGATTTTGCCTCACTTTGAGAGAATTGCATCTGATTTTATTAAACTCCCAATAAATTAGAATTAGTATGATAATATGATGTATCGAATAATAACCGCAGTCTAACAGAAAATGACTATCACAATCGGTCGAGAAGTACATGATATCCTCAATTAGGTTGTCAGGACAGGAAATATTAGGCAATTCCTCCAAAACTTGACTCGTCTTCAGTACTACTCAGATGAAACTATCCAATAACCTTTCTCAACTATTGATCGAGTATACCGATCGACCTTTACCACTTCAGGCATTATTAGAACAAGCGGGTAATAATGGGTTTGGGATGATTGCAGGGATGTTGACCATGCCAATGCTGATTCCGCTTCCCATTCCATTACCGGGATTTTCGGCATTGGTAGGAGTGGGGATTATTTTAGTTGGCTGTCAATTAGCAATCGGCTATAAACAGCCCCATTTACCTCAGCGGATTGCGCGGATCGAACTGTCATCAGGAGCCTCTCAAACATTACTAAAAAATATTAATCGTCTTCTCCAACCGATCGAGCGGATGACCAAACAACGCTTATCACGATTTAGTAATAGTTGGTGGGGATATCGGATTAGTGGAACTTGTTTAGCGTGGAACGCGATATTAATGTCGTTACCATTGCCAATTCCTTTGACTAATCTTTTACCTGCTTATACTATTTTATTTCTAGCGATCGGTCTATTGGAATTAGATGGATTATTTATCCTAATTGGCTATGGGATGACGACAGTTACGACGATTTTTTTTGCGAGTATTGCTGGTGCAATCTGGCAATTAGCTATTCATTGGTGGCAGTTACTAATTATGAAGAACTGAGTATGTAATACATCTGGTTTAACTGAGATATTTTTCAGCAATACTAGTAACTGAATGATGCTCTGTACTTTGCCGCTGCTACGAATTTTAATCGATCCAACTATCGATCGTGATGAGACCCGCTCGGAGAGAGACTCCGCCACAGTGGTTTGAGTCGATCAACAAAAGTGAGCACAATCAAAGCAATTGCCATTGCCCAGCCCGCAATCGCTATTAACGGCGTATTGATTTGCCGAATAGCGATTGCGACCAATGCCCAGACGATTACTAGTACAAAAGCAGAATCGCGACGAGAGAGACTAACCACGGTGGCAA
>JANNDQ010000644.1:0-1561 GCA_031387965.1 Chamaesiphon sp. OTE_75_metabat_567 | reverse complement strand
GATCTTGAGTACCGCGAATTTTGGTACCGATGGTTGGAACTTCTAGTGCCAGGGATTCTAGGACACAGCGAGGCAATCCTTCTTGAGCCGAAACCAAAATATTGGCACATGCGGCTCTCATCAATACCGGAATATCTGAGCGATTGCCGAGAAAATGGATGCGATCTGCCACACCTAATTCTGTCGCTAATTGCCGCATTTTTTCCATCAAGGGGCCAGTACCTGCTAGGGCAAAGTGGACATCCTGACGAGCCAGCTTTGCAAATGCCTCGATCGCATCGACATGATGCTTACGAGCAGTAAATTCCGCCACCGATAGCAGCAATGGAGTATCTGCCCTAAGCCCCAATTCTGCACGGACAGCAGCTACCGCTGAGGCTGGAACTGTGTGGCGATTATAATATTTTAGATCTACTCCAATCCCAGGCATGTAGTGAGTACGATTTGGAGCAACCAATTCATACTGTAGGGCTGCGGCTTTATCCTCGTGATTGATTGTTACTAAATAGTCTGTCCACTTTCCCGCCAACTTTTCCAAATTGATAAACGCGGTATTTTTGACAGAATTGCCACCATTGTAGAAGTGAAACCCGTGTGCTGTATAAATAATCTTGCAGCCTAGTCGATCGCGTAAATCTTTCAACGCATACCGCGTCACAAACGCTGCGACAGGAGTATGGACATGAATAATATCGTATTTTTCGCGGATCACAATTTCGCGAATCTTGCCTGGAGTTCCCACTAAATTGCGAGGATCGAGCGGATTACGCGACCATGCTACGTCCCAGACTCGATCGAATCCTTGCACACATTTAGGATCGCTAGAAATCCCGCAAGACATTGCATCGACTTGCCATCCGATCGATCGAAAATGAGCCGCAAACGGCAATAAGAAACTAGTCAGAGTACAGGGTAGAGTCGTAACCATCAAAACTCTATTCATAGAATATCAAACCTGTCGAAAATAATAGTGGGAAACTGCAACATATCAGAATCGAGAAAGCTCGAAAATTAAGAATACAGACTTATTTAGGTCCAATTCGTGCCCAGAATTCTTCAAATTACAACTAAGTTGTGATCTAATCGTCAAGTATAACAAGGAAGGGAAAATACTCCATCAGGGAATTTACTTACTTTTGGGAGAGTTGGGAGTGTAGAGTTGGGAGTTGGGAGTGTAGGAAGTAAATATTTCATCAGGAAATTGGGTAGAAACCCCGTCGTTCACGACGGTTTTACAGGAGCGGGTTTTAACGCGCCAGTATGCGCTGTGGATAGTTCCAGCAGCCCCACAACAGCATTGTTGCTACTGTATTGATTTCGCTATATAATGAAAGAATAGCGAAACCAAAAACTATGTACTTGACTCAGAAAAACCAAATCCGCGATCTTAGCAAGACCGAATTCTTGGCTCTGAGAGAGTTGTGTCGATTGAGTAAGAACCTTTACAACGTGGGTCTTTACACCGTTCGACAGTACTACATTCAAGAACATAAGCACTTGCGCTATGAGTCTGCCTACCATCTGTGCAAAGACAATGAGAACTATCAAATTCTCAATACTG
>JANNDQ010000484.1:0-1805 GCA_031387965.1 Chamaesiphon sp. OTE_75_metabat_567 | reverse complement strand
GGTGAACTCTAGCTAATTTAACTCTAGCTTTACTTCTATTTCCAGAAGCCCTAGCCTTGCGAGAAACTAGTCTTTGCGACCGTTTCATCTTTACTTCAGCAATCCGATAGAACCGAGGATTCTCAACCTTGTTACCGAGTGAGTCAGTGTAGAAAGACTCTAATCCAACATCTAAACCAATGGTTCGATGTGTTGGTTCGATTACCTCCTCTCTGTCTACTTGGATGCAGAATTGAACATAGCAGCCGTCAGCACTTTTAACCAATCTCACCCGTTTGATTTGGTCTGGCTGATAGAAGTTTAGGTCACGAGTACCTTTCATCTTCAATCTACCAATGCCATTTTTATCGGTGAAGGTGATTGATTTACGGTCATCAGCTAACTTCCACCCAGAGGTTTTGTATTCAATGGATCGGTTGTCTTTCTGAAACTTAGGGAAACCCTTGAGTCCAGCTACTTTCTTCTTGCAGTTGTCATAGAACCTAGCAATTGCAGACCATGCCCGTTCTGCGCTAGCTTGTCTAGCCATTGAGTTTAATTTATCAGCAAAGGGAAATTCATGAGCCAATACAGCGCAATATTTGTTGAGGTCATATTGAGACTTAGCCAATCCATCGATCCAAAGGCGCAAGCATTTATTTCTGATGAACTGGACAGTCCGCAATGCTTCATCAATAGCGACGAACTGCTCTGATTTTCCGTAAGCTTTAAACTCTAAAACGATCATGATTAATTACTGGGTTCGACCTATATTTATATTAATACAGCCCACATAAATATGCCAAAGATCGCAATGATTGTCTTGGGGCTAGCAAGGATTTTGTTTGCTACTTCATCCAGTCGCCATCGCCCACTTGCTAATGCTTCATGTCTAGTGGCGGATGGAATCAGCATCTCACCGCCTCTACATCCCTGCTCTGAAGCGACGGGGTTTTCCGGCGATTCCGATAACAATCAGCGATAGATCGGTAAAATCTGCAGGCAGGTCTTGATAAGTTGTATTAAGCTCTTGGATTTTTTGATAGTCTGATAGAATTAGGTGTTCGCATTGAAATGCTCCCATCAGTAAAGCAGCTAAAAATTCATTTTGCACTTTTGTATTTGGTGCAAGTAGCCACATAACTTCGGTGACACAGGCAACCGTGGTAATGAGTTGACTGTAGCAAGTGTTAAAAAAGCTCAAGACTTGTTGATGATACTTATCTTTACGATCGTAGAAAGCAACGAGAATTCCGGTGTCGATTAAAATTAGGGGATAACTATTCATAATTTCTGGCTTGATGTCTCGATCTAATGATGTCTGCGATCTTCTGCTTACGAACATCTCGATCTGATAAATCTCCATATCCGTCTAATAGAAATTCAGGGTATCCACCCATTTTCTCTAAAACTGTTTGAGATGAGTTTAAGTGATGATCTATATCTGATTTTAAGGATAAAATAAATTCTAAGACAACTGGAATTTGGCGATCATCAAGGCTGTCGATCGCTTGCAAAATTTGCTGTAGATTAGTGGACTGCATAATAATTAATTACTACTGCGATAATTATCAGTTTAGCAAACAGGTTTTAAAATAAGGAAGAGGAGTTGTCGTTGGCATAGCCTCCGCGTTGCGGAATCGACAACTCCTCTTCTTACCGATAAATTTCAGCCCAGCGACTTTGCTTACTAGATAATGGGTGCAGAAATCTTCCAAAAACTACCATCAGCAACAACAGAAGTGGGAGTACTAGAAACGACAGTAGAACCATTCATCTGCCAGACTTCCAGAGCACCAGTATTGTTGCGCCAGAGGATATCTGAG
>JANNDQ010000476.1:0-7167 GCA_031387965.1 Chamaesiphon sp. OTE_75_metabat_567 | reverse complement strand
AAGTCCAGTAGTTGCTAACAACATTATCGCCTATCGGAACGAGCATGGGGCTTTTAAAAACCGCAAACAACTGCTCAAAGTTGCGAAACTCGGCCCCAAAGCTTACGAGCAGGCAGCTGGATTTCTCCGCATTCGGGATGGTGAAAATCCTCTTGATAATACCGCCGTCCACCCTGAGAGCTACAGTATCTTGGCAGCGATCGCCAAGGATGTCAATATTCCCTTGACAGAGCCGACAAAATTGGGCGCAGAACTCAAGCAAGTGGATCTGAAGAAATATATCACCGATGCAATCGGTGAACCAACTCTCCGCGATATCATTAGCGAACTCGAAAAACCCGGACGAGATCCGCGTGCAGAGTTCAAATATGCCACCTTCAAGGCGGGGATTGAGGATCTCAAAGATTTAGTTGTCGGGATGGAATTAGAGGGAACTGTGACCAATGTAGCCAACTTTGGTGCCTTTGTAGATGTCGGCGTACATCAAGATGGATTGGTGCATGTCTCCCAATTGTCGGATCACTTTGTCAGCGATCCTAGTCAGATCGTTAAAGTCGGGCAAGTAGTTAAAGTAAAAGTACTGGAAGTCAACGTCCAACTCAAACGAGTCAGTCTCACGATGAAAACTGGCGCGTCCACACCGACGGGAAATCGCCCGTCACCGCAGCCAGTTTCACGCGGGAATAAGCCCCAGCCATCATCAGTCAAACCAGCTCAAGCATCACCAAAAACTCAACCAATCTCTGAATCAAGCCAACCAGCTACACTTGCCGATCTCCAGCGCAAGTTTGGCAAGAAAAATTGAGCAAATAGCGGCGGTAGTTTCAAAACTTTGCCATAATTGTGTAGATATATTAAAAATTCTGTAAAAGTTACCAATGCTTAAAGAATTAAAGTCTTTTCGCGAAAATCCATTGCGCTGGCTAAAGCGGCGATACCTGCGCTGGGTGGCACTGAGCTATTGGAGTTATCGCTGGCTCGTGAGTCGGGGTGTCGAGCGACAGATTGCCCAGATCCAAATTTGGCGGACTGTCGCCGGATTCGATCTCGCCGCCTGGATGGTAGCAATTGAAGATTCAGTTAAACCAGAATACTGGGGAATGATGTAGCCGCAACTACCCTTGCCCTCTGACTTCGCTGTAGGTTGGCACTTCCTGCTGACTAATTTTCCACAATTGTTGAACAAAAGATTCTGCTTGCCGATCCAATCCAGTCCCAAATGTAGCATCAGTGCCGTTGTTTTTGAACAGCCACACACCAGCAATATTGACTTCATAAAAGTCTTCATCCACACAGCAGAATGAAATGGCACTGTGAGTATTGGTAATTCGATTTGGAGCGACATTTTCCGCGATCCCACTTGCTGACACCAGAAACGAAGCATTACCGGGCTGCAAGCAGATTGAATTACCCATTCTGATTGCTAGAACACTTCGCTGTGCAATCCATTGCTCAAAAGATTCGTCGATCTGTTCCAATCGCAATCCAAATTCGCTGTAGGTTAATTTCAGCATCTCTAGTCCTCCAGTTAAGCCTAAATTATTTTCTAAAGTATCGAGCTTATCGATCGTTCCCAACGCTAATTAATACCACTAGGTCAGTGATTGGGTGTTAAGTTAGGGATTGGATTCGGATTGCTAAAACTTGATACTCATCATTAAACTCTACTGCCAACTGAATTCAAGCCTGACTTGTGACTGACTTCTATCTGATTTCTACCTGATTTCTACCTGAATTATATTTACCTGAGAACGACTGAGGGGTTAAATGATCCGGTAAGATTAAAACATCGATCGCAAGAGATTCCATGCCCAGATCTCTGAAAGTTCAACACGACTATATTGATAGAGTTAAATCGGCACTCAGTCGTAACGGCTTTCCTAGCCAACGCTCTCTGGCGGAGGATGTCGGGTTTGCACTTGCTACCGTTAGCAATTTCCTGACGGGTAAACCTGTTGATTACAGAACTTTCGAGGAACTCTGTCGAAAATTAGACTTAGACTGGCGCGAAGTTTCTACGCTGGATTTAGAGGATTTGTCACCGCAGATCGTTGCACCTGAATCGATCTTAGCTAGCGACGATGGTATTACCCCCCAATCAGAGTCAGCCCACGAGCCAAGTCTGGACACATCACCCCGCTATCCAAATGGTTCAGTTCCGCTCGGCTCTCCATTCTACTTAGAGCGTAATCCCTTTAAGGCGCAGATCGATCGAGAAATTCGGAAACCAGGAGCTTTGATCAGGATTAGAGCGCCCAGAGAGATGGGTAAAACATCGCTGCTGCTGAGGGTACTTGACTCCGCCAAGAGTTTGGGATATCAAACCGTCAGTCTGAACATCGAGCAAGTTGACGAATCAATTTTGAGCGATTTGAATCAATTTTTGCGGTGTATCTGTGCGAATATAGCGCGTCAGCTTCAGCTCAAACCCCTGCTAGACGAATATTGGGATGAGGATCTGGGAAGCAAAATTAGCTGTACGGACTACTTCCAGCACTATCTGCTCGCGAACATTTCCACGCCGCTGGTATTGGCATTCGATGAGGTGAATTACATTTTCGAGCATCCAGAAATCGCCAAGGATTTTTTACCGTTACTGCGCTCTTGGTTTGAACAAGCGAAAACACTCCCAATTTGGCAAAAACTGCGCCTAATTGTCGTACACTCGACGGAAATTTACATCCCACTTCAGATTAACCAATCCCCGTTTAATGTGGGATTGCCGATTCATTTAGCTACTTTTTCGCCAGTGGAAGTACAGCAGTTAGCTCGATGCTATGGACTCAACTGGGAAGATGGATCACAAGCTGGGGAATTAGTCAATCTAGTGGGGGGACATCCAGGGCTGGTAAATATCGCCCTTTATCATCTCAGTCGTCAGGATGTGACTCTAGCGCAACTGCTGGAAACTGCGGCTACAGGCACTGGGGTTTACAATCATCACCTTCAGCGCCATTGGGTAACATTGGCACAACAGCCAGAGTTATCACAAGCACTCGATCGAGTGATGAGTGCCACTGAGCCGATCGCCTTACCACCGATTTTAGCTTATAAGTTGAACAGTCTGGGACTGATCTATCGATCGGGTGACAAGGCAATTCCCGGCTGTGAGTTATATCGGCGGGCTTTTAAGAATTGACTTCTAATTTACTACCGATGACAAACTCACCAACCGAAGTCTCCTCCAAGTAATCGATCCCAGTCGCCTGAGCAAACAAATCAGAATTTCCACCACCAATGGCGCAAGCAGCCAGCTCCATCGCGGTTGCGACTAGATACATACTTTGGTACAAAACGCCGACATGCTTTAAAATTAGGGCATAGGCAAGCGATCGATACTTCCAAGTTACTCTGGGAAAACGTGCCGTAAAAATAATTAAAATCTGCGGTAAACCCGATTCGATCGCGGCTTGGCAGGAAAGTTGATAAACTGCGACTGTAAGACCGCTCAATCGACGCAATAGATGCTCTTTGGGGCAATAGTGGTAAAATCCCGATTCGATGCCTTCACAGGCATTAATCGCTAAGTATAGCTCCAATTCATAGCAAGCACCGCCACTCGGATATGGTCGATCGCTAAATTCATACGCGACGGATTC
The DNA here is from genome assembly GCA_031387965.1 of Chamaesiphon sp. OTE_75_metabat_567. GTDB lineage: Bacteria > Cyanobacteriota > Cyanobacteriia > Cyanobacteriales > Chamaesiphonaceae > Chamaesiphon. Next base: position 3,568 of record JANNDQ010000476.1, on the reverse strand, counting down.
AGTTGTTTCGATCGATCTAATCCGCGCAGTTCGATATAGAAACTCGCCTAATTGTGCGGCGGTAATTGGTTGTTTACCCTGCTGTCGATGGGATTGCCTTTGCTCCATCATCTGAGTGAAGGGGAGATCTCGATCGATTAATGCTTCAATATCTGGCTGATAGAGCGGAATTGTTAGCAATGAATTCGACGGCTTCACCGCTGGCAATGGTTGGATCTTGTCTAAATAGATATCGCTTTTTCCATAGGGATAATTATGTCTGCCTAGGCGACTTCTAGCATGAAATAATAGGTCGTGAAATTCCCACAGTTGGAGCGATAGTTTCTCTTGTTCAATGCCGTCTGAATCTACAATTGTCAAAAAATTTGCGCCGAGCAACCAACTAAGTAAAGTTAACAGTATCGGTTGGGGAATATCTGTAAATTGGTTACTTAATTGAGTCAGCGTTTGGGGTGCAGACAGCGCATGAAGGATAGCACTCGATCGGCGATCGTGCAAAATTACGCGACAATCAGCTAAGGGAGATTCCAGCACCATCTGTCCAGCTTGAGAATGAATATAAGCGAAGCGTGAGAGTGCATATGTGCGGTTGGTTGCTGGCGGTTCGGGCATAACTTGTTTCGTCCCAAACGGAGCGATCTCAACTAAAACTGTTTCTAAGATCGAGACCAAAAAATGCTGCGACTGGCTTGAAAAGTTAGTCATGTTCAGATTATGATTATAATAGTCAGCTAAACAATCGATGCTAGTTTTCTAAACTACTTAACTCTAGGATAAATTATGAGCGATCGAACAGTTACCGGCACGATTGATAAAAACGGCTTTGTTACTTTTGACGAGGAAATAACGATCTCGGAGCCTCAAACCGTTACTATAATTTTTAATAGTGTTAGTGAAGCTAGTAAACCTGCACTCAAAACTCAACAAGACCTAACAGATAAAATCATTCAAGGCTTACAGGAAGCAATTACAGGTAAAACAGTTCCTCTGTCAGCATTATGGGAAGAAGTAGATGCAGACTGATGAGAATAAACCTGTCACGATCGTACTTAGCGAAATATTTTTAAAAGACATTAAAGATTTAGCTAAATCCTATCGCTCTGTCAGAAAGGATATATTGCCTCTAATTGAAAGATTGAGTGACGGCGAGATTGTCGGCGATCGAATCAAGGGTCTTAATTATCGAATTTACAAGGTAAGAGTGAAAAATAGCGACAATCAAAAAGGAACTAGCGGCGGATATAGAGTTATTTACTACGTTCAAACAGCAGAGTTTGTCATCCTGACAAATATCTATTCAAAATCAGACTATGAGAATATCGATGATAGTTTAATCGAAAAATCGATTCAGCAATATTTAGAGAACAATTTATAATGGCTCTTAGTAAGATTTCTCCCCGTAGCGACTGTCCTAAACCCTTAGTGGAGCCTTTCCCATCGGAGAAACGCACTCATGGCAGCTAGAAGAAGATGGGTTGAGGATTGAATTGCTCCTCCGTTAATGGTGCAGTTAAACAACCCATTTGCACCGGAATATCATATAGTCGCCCCGATCCAAATCTCGGCCAAAAATGTCGCAATCCTGGCACAATTACTTTGACAACTGCCAATCCCACATCGGGTCGAGTTAGATCCAAAACTAACGTTTCTAAACCCTTTGAATGAGCCAGATTAACACAATTCATCACATCAGTTTCCAAGTTGTCACTCCAGTTGTGGGGGTAATCTGCTGGAGTTCGAGCCTTGACAGTACGATCGGGTATTAAGTATAGCTGATTCTCGATCGTCGCTGTCTGCCACCATGCCAAGGCTTCAGGATAACAATCGCGATAAGCACGACTTTGTTCGTACTTGTTAAATAAGACAGCGGGAAGTGACTGATTGAGTTCCGTTAGGGCGCGGAGGATCGCGATGTGGGGGTCGAGATGTGTCCCAAATCCGAGAATGATATTTTCAACTGCTTGATCGTTTCTGCGAGAAATAGCAACAAAGGTCGGAATATTCAAATCACCAGTTAGATCTAGTACCCACAAATCACGGTGATGCTGTTGATAGAAACCCAATAATGATTGAAAGTAAGGTTCATTAAAAGCGGCAAGATCTACCGCAGGTTTTGGCAATCGATTGTACCACCACACCGCGACGCTATCCCGCTCGACTAACTCCAAAAAGCCCTGCAAGATCGCCTCTTCCAGGGTATTGCCAGCAGCGCAGCCATTAGAATCAGCCCGCGTAAACTCGATCTGATGCTGTCTGGCATATCCATAGTAGCAATAGGCAGTCGGCAGATATCGACGGGTGATATCGCTCAAACACCATACCGGACTCCAATCAATCTCCTGTTCTGGATCAAATGGCTTGGGTACCCAAGTCAGATGGGATGAGTTGGCAGTCCCCAGCGTCCGATTTTGGTATTGGCGATCGCTAAATAGCATACAGTCGTTTGGATGGATTGACTGGCTGAGGTTGTTGAATCGATCGCGAATCCGACATTCATCGCCCTGGAACCCGCCCGCATAATGCTCGATCGCTTCGCCCAGCGCACTAACTTTGGCTTGAATATCACTTTTGCCCTTACCGCTAGCCGATCGACTCAGGCTGCGCCGCAGCGAGTCTAAATCTTGACTCCAGTCGCTAAAAATGCCATAGCTCAGATAAGCGGGAGTGAGTTCTTGCTGCTGTTCCCAGCCGTGGGGTGGTGTGAGTGAGCTGATGATGCCTGTAATTGGGCTAATCTGGGCTTCCAATTGCCGGAAGGTTTCGGCTGGGGAAATACTACGGTGTCCACCATCAATAGTGAAACTCTTCGGGCGGCTTTGTAAAACTGGCGGAATTGACTGTGCTTGCGCAATCAGATCGGGCTGTCCACAGGCTGGACATTGAGGGCGACGAGTCAGCTGGTGAGTACGTTGTGCGAGGGTGAGTGGATTCAGCGTCACAATGTTGCCTTCCAGCGTGGGATTAGCTCCCGTCACGATCCATTTGGCGGCGGCTGTCGCGGCAAGACTGAGGGCTGTGAGCTGAGTCGAGGGTAAAACAGCTAAGGACGGGGGGAAAGGATGGTTTGTCTGATGTTTCTGCTGAAGATAGGTTTCGACCTTGCGATGCCCCTGTAGCCTTGCTCTGAGACATTCCCAACACCCAGTTCGATCGGGTACAAATAGCGGCCCCAACCAAATTTCGGTACCAACGGGTTTGACCAACAGCCAGGGGCGATTTGCGGCTAGAGCTTGCCTGTTGATCGCCGCTAGCCCCACTTGGAGATAATCATCCGTCAGGACGATCGAGCGTTCCCCATCAGGGCTGATTTGCACGTCCAAATCAGTGAGCATCGCCTCGAAGGTCGCTGGATCGATATCACCGCAGGTGATTACCGCTACGGCAGAAGCTTGCAAGCGTTGGTAAGCGACTTCCGGCTCAATGCCGAGTAGTTCCCACATCGCCGCTTGCGCCACAGGCATCGGCGGCGGTGCATCCACCACGTACTCCCGCATCTGCATCAGTAGAGAGAAGACTTCTGGGGAAGACATTCGATCCTGAAGCAGGACAATAATTTCGGCGAGGGTAT
>JANNDQ010000459.1:0-9210 GCA_031387965.1 Chamaesiphon sp. OTE_75_metabat_567 | reverse complement strand
TGCGATAAAATTGTTGAAACTGCTAACAGAACCGGAGCAACCGCCATTGGCCCCATCCCTTTACCAACCCGCCGCCGCATCTATTGCGTCTTGCGTTCTCCCCACGTTGATAAAGATTCTCGCGAGCACTTTGAAACTCGTACCCATCGTCGGATCATCGATATCAAAGATCCTTCAGCTAAAACGATCGATGCCCTGATGAAACTAGATCTACCCGCAGGTGTGGATATCGAAGTGAAACTCTAGATATTGAGTTACTAATTTATTTTTTAAAAGTCCTCACATGGGGACTTTTTTACTACTAGGTGCGGAATCTATCATCCGATCTAGAGAATTATTACATGTAGCTCTGTGATTTAAGTTAAAATCGGGTATAGGGTTGGCGATTAAAACTTTAATGTTACTCCAAGAATTGACTGAACAAGCCTGTGGATTACCACAAAGTGATCGAGTATCATTAATTAATGCACTGGTGGATTCACTCCAACATATTGATGCTACTCAAGATTGGCATTACCTTGTCGCTCGCGCTCATCCTTGGCGCAAACAGCTTTATATCAAAGGGACTAGATTACTTGCCTCAATAGTTTGGCAAGATGCTTTAGCCAATCAAATGTCATTAGAGCAAGTGGCCGAAAATTGGGATTTGCCACTAGAAGCTATCTCTGAAGTTATGAACTATTGCCAAATAAATAGATCTTTAATTGAGTTGGAAGCTAGAGAAGAAAGCTACCGATTAGAAGGAGTAGTTCTGTGACGCTACGAATGTTGCTTGATGAGGATTCACAGGCAAAATACTTGGTCAATCTTCTCAAAGCAGCAGGATATGATGTACTAACAGGTAATCAAGCAAGCTTAACTAAACGTTTAGATCGATTTGTCTTGAAATATGCGATCGATGATAATCGAGTATTATTAACTCGCAATTGTGCTGATTTCTTAGAACTTCATCGATCGAATCCAGTACACCCTGGAATTATTGCAGTTTATCAAGATGCAGATCCGACTAAAAACATGAGCTATCAGTCGATTGTTCAATCAATTGCTAATATCCAAATTGCCGGATATCCACTAGAAAATCAATTTATTATTCTTAATCAGTGGAATTATTAACGCAGGCTTTACCTAACAGTGTCACAAGTCAAAATCTATGGTCTCAAAGAGCAACTAAAACCGATTCGTAATCAGCTATCAGATACCATCCACTCATGTGTCGTCGAAGCACTTTTGTTTCCAGCAGACAAACGCGCTCATAGATTCTTTCACTTAGATGCAGATGATTTTTTTGCTCCATCGGGTCGAACTGAACGTTATACCATCATTGAGTTCAGCATGATTGAGGGGAGATCGATCGAGACGAAGAAGCGACTCATCAATTTGCTCTTCCAGAGGATCGAAGCTGAAGTTGGCATACTCCCTAACGACATTGAGATTACCATCACGGAGACACCAGCCTACAATTGGGGCTTCAGAGGTAAGGCTGGAGACGAGCACACCTTAAACTACAAAATCGATATCTGAAAAATGGTGGAGGAATTATCTTGATGACCACAAATATTTTGCAAGAGCAAATCGAATACTATCGCCAACGTGCGGCAGAATATGATGAGTGGTTTTTCCGTCAAGGTCGCTACGATCGCGGTGTAGCGCATCGGCAAAAGTGGTTTGCGGAGATATCTGAAGTACAGACAGCTTTATTAGCTACTCAACCATCCGGTGATATACTCGAATTAGCCTGCGGAACTGGCTTGTGGACTCAACATCTAGCACTTTTAGCAACTCATTTAACAGCGGTTGATGCTGCGGCAGAAGTCATGGCGATCGCTCAGAACAGAGTTAAATCCAGATCTGTAGAATACATAGTTGCTGACTTATTCAACTGGACACCCACCCGAAAATTCGACTGGGTATTTTTCGGGTTTTGGCTATCTCATGTACCGCTGGAGAAATTTACAGACTTCTGGCAAACGGTCAGCGTAGCACTCAAACCAAATGGGCAGGTATTTTTTGTAGATAGCTTGTTTAGTCAGACATCTCCAGCTATAAATCATGCAGAGCTACATCAACAGGGATATGCAGAGCGCAAACTAAATGATGGTCGCACTTATCAGGTAGTTAAGATTTTTTATGAACCAATTAAATTAGAAAAGTCACTTCAAAAATTGGGCTGGACTGGGAATATTCACACTACTGACAACCACTTTATTTATGGGTCAATTCACCTTAGCTAGTATTGTCGAGACTGCTAATCGGACTCAGGTAATCGCAATAGTTTTAGCTCTGTCGAGCCACAGTTAACAGTCCTGAGTGAAGAAAGTTTTCTAGTAAAGTAAGGTCTTCCCACGTCAGATCTAGCTTGGCTGAATTATGGTCGAGCAGAACGGCCCGAACTCGCCTAATGATAATTGCGACTCGCCCCGATTTGAGATTGCGTTCGCGTAGCGTCTCTGAAAGAGAATCGCACAAATTTCGTGCTAGCTTGTCCAAAAAATCGGGATCGGCAGCCGCCGCATCACTCAGTAGTTTCCTAATTTTCCATGTTTTATCGTGCAGCAATTTTTCACCCAATGGTATATCAGGACATTTCTGCCACGGATGTGGTTTGATCGTTTTAGCTCGATCTGTTAATCGATCAAAATCCTCTGTCGCTTCCCCCAATGATTGGTTGACATCGCGACGATAAGTGCGATTTACCCAACTCTTGCGCCATCGAATTGAGGTACGCGATGATTTATCATTCTCACCATAAGTATTTTGACAATCTTTGAGTAAAGACAGCTGTTTCTTCGCTTGTGGTGTTTTGGGTGTTTTCATCTGAGTTAGCATCTTAAACCCTCTACTATTAGCAAGTATATGTCTAATTCATGGGCATCGTCCACCAGCATTTCAATGTAATTCAGCTTGCAGTATTGACGAGGCAGAAATCGACTCAATGTTCGATCAGTTAGTAAAGAAACGTTTAATAGTAGACACTGCTCACCATCTAGGTTTTCAATAGCTTTAGTGGTATAAGTAAGTAGGCTGAAAACTATTCCACCCAGACATTAATTCAAATAACTTCGATCTGTGAATGCTGCTCAACAGGCTACTGATATTCCGCTGACGAGTAAAATCGCTTCTGCCGTTAGTTTATTTCGGGGTGAGTTTCCTGATGCCAAGGTGGATTTGAAACCGTGGGCGGAAGATGTTGGTACTCAGGATTTGGTCGATCCTGACTCGATCGATTTTAGCTTTCATTTTCCGGGCTGGAGTCGGCGGTGGCAGAGTCGGAGTGTGTTGGTGCAGCTGCGGTTTTATGATGATGGGTTGGAAGGTGGGCGGAGTTTTATTGGTTTGGAGGTGGCGGGTTTTGATTATCGGGGGAAGCGGTGGCGGTTATCGACTGTGAATGATTGGCGGTTTGAGGGGGAGGTTGAGCCGCAGCCGGAGGTTGCTGATAAGTTAAGGCGGTTTTGTCGTCAGATTTTTGAGCTGTTTAGTGTTGGTGTTTCCTAGATATCACGTAGTGGCGTGACCACCAGAAGATCTCAAATGGGTTCTATAGCCGAAGAAATAAGAGTTTAAAGTGTTTGATTCGATATTAGTCTACATTCTCCGGCTCTGCGATTCTAAAGATAATTTCACGCTTTGTTTGTTTGAATTCGACATCGAATATGTCGAAAATAACCGCTCTTCCTAAAAGAACATCACTGTCTAAATCTGATTGTAACCATGCCACAGGCGCACTCAAGATAGTTCCAGCTACAACCATTTCTACTTGTCGCAAAACATAATTAATATTACCGCCTACTCCCATTGCGTTGTATATTACATCGCCTTTGGTCAGTGAGAGTCCAATATCTGAACCTAACTGTCTAGGGAATAGAGATAGATCGGCACCAGAATCAACTAGCATTTCAATCTGCCTGGTTTCTGACCCATTAATTTGAACTATAGTTCTGGGTTGCCAATCATTTCGTTGCATGGTGCGAAATCTTACTCCGCGAAACCTCGGTGGTTCCCAGCCGTCATATTCATGAACTCTCGCCAGCACAAAATCCTTTCGTTCTGGGTCGATTTGGGCGATCGTATTGAGATATTCGCGATCGTGAGCGACGACACCATTGCTGGTAAAGGCAATCCATTCGCCTCGATATTTTACTAATTTCTGCTGATTTTTCAGGTACCAATCGTGGGCATCGAGATAGACTTGTTCCATAAAAGTTAACCGCGATCGATGTATTTACCTTCAATTCTAGCTAGGTTTCGATCGATCATTGCCTTGAGGGTGTCATCACTGATGCAGCGGCGTTCGGAGCAGTAGGTGGTGAGGTTTACGCCGTTCATCATTCTGACGCTGCTGACGCGGATGCGAAAGTCATCGGTGATGAACCAGCAGCGCTCTTGTCCTTGGTTGTTGTCGTATTCGGTATTGATCGTGAGGATGCCGTCTTGTCCGAACCAGTAGCGGGAGATGACGGGGATTTTTTCGACGTAGCCTTGATCGCGGATTAATTTTCCCGATCGTTTGGTATCATCGTCGGGGACATCGATTAATACGGCACCATAGTCGGCGTTTGGGGGTGCTTCGTCGAGATTGGCTTGCCACATGAATCTCCCACCACCCATTGCTGTGGCGGGATCGATCGATTGTTGCTCACAGATTGCAGCTACTTTGGGATCGGTGGGGGGGACGACTTGGACGATTAGATTGGATTCTCCCGACTCATCCTCTACCAGATCAAAGTGATGAACCGCACGGAGGGTTAGCCAAGTTCCCTCGCTTTTGCGGAAGAAGTCCATCATCGTCATTGGGGGAATTAACATAGTTGGGAGTTAGGAAGCAAGAATTTTGGAGTGAGAGATTGATTGCGCAAGCTGACCGCTACATTATAAAGTTTACTGATAACGAATTAATAGAGCAACTGTGAACGATTCTCTCTTTGCACCCTCGGAAATTTTAGCAGCCATTCGTGCTAAACAATCGATCGCTCACCTAGATCTCTATCAGATTGACCTCCAAGATGTGGATTTACTGGGATCTGACTTGAAGGGTTTAAAAGCAATCGGCGCTAATCTGAGCGGATCTAATCTCAGTGGTGCCGATTTGAGTGGTGCTGATTTGCGCGGGGTGAATTTCAGTAATGCTAATTTGAGTGGGGCTAATTTAACTAAGGCTTACCTCAATCGATCGCAGCTGTACAATACAAATCTCACCGATGCAGATTTAACTGGTGCTAAACTTCAGGTGGCACGGTACGATCGACACACGCTCTGGACAGCAGGGTTTGCGTACAAATCATCGGGGGCAATCGGCCCAGGAGCGGTACTTAATGGTGCCTATCTCAATACTGCAAATCTGCGGGATGCTGATCTTAGTGGTGCAAATCTGCTGGGTAGCTATCTCAGTGGTGCGGATTTAACAGGTGCTAATCTTCAGGGGGTGCGGTTGAGTGGTGCAACGCTCCAAATGGCATTTTTGACGGGTGCGTCATTGCGGGATGCACGAATGAATGGCGTAAATCTGCAAGGTGCCGATCTGCGTGGTGCGGATCTGTGCGGCATCGAGATCGAACATGTGGAGAGTATTGCGGGGGCAGATTTTAGTCAGGTACAGGGACTCAGTGACAAGATTCGATCGATGCTGCTGGGGCGGACAGCAGCAGAATTAGATGTTTGGAATGCTTTTACGCGCCGGACGACTAGACAAAGTTTGAGCGCATAGTTAATAATGTAGTTGTAGCTGAGATACATAATCACTATTGATTATGTATCAAAAGTTGCTGCGATAATATTTGTTAATCTCGATAATACGTATCGATTCTATTGCAAAGAGGCTATGCCAAAGAGCAATCACTGTTTGATGACTAATTTTTGGGCGATCGGGGATTGATGAACTAATGCAGCCTGGATACTTGCTCCGCAGTCAGTACTCGATCCAACAACCATTGGCATCGGGTTATTTTGGTGACACATATTTGGCGGTCGATCTACACTACCAGCCCCAACGATATGTAATCGTTAAGCACCTCAAACCAGAGAGCCAAGATCCAGCTCTATTACAGCTTGCTAGACGGTTATTTGCGACGGAGGCAATGGTACTAGGACGATTGGGAGAACTAACCAATCGAATTCCAGCGCTTTATGCTTATTTTGAAGAGCAAAATGAGTTCTATTTAGTCCAAGAATTTATCGAGGGACAAACACTTTCACATGAACTAGCGGCTGGCAAATTATCGACAATCGCAACAATTCACATCTTGCGAGAGATTTTAATTGGGTTAAGTTTTGTTCATGCCGAGAACACAATTCATCGGGATCTCAAGCCAGATAATATTATTCGGAGATCGAGCGATGGCTCACTTGTTTTAATTGATTTTGGTGCTGTCAAAGAAGTCCGCAATACAACACTGACAACTCCAAATCCGAAAACGATCGCTTCAATTGGTTTTGGGACTGAGGGCTATATGCCGAGCGAACAGGCGATGGGATTTCCCAAATTAGCTAGTGATATTTATGCAGTTGGCGCAATTGGGATTGAATGTTTAACTGGAAAAGAACCACATCAATTATTTGATGAGGAAATGCTGGAATTTAAGTGGCGACATCTTTATTTAGCCAGTGATCCGAAGCTCGATCCGTTGATTAGTAGGCTGGCTATGGTATTGAATAAGATGTTGCACTCGCGATATCAGGATCGCTATGCTAATGCAGCAGAAGCATTGGTAGCCATCGAGCGGTTACTCCTGCTTCAGTCGCCACACCAGTTATCATCGATGATCTTGAACAAAAGATTGCCGCTACGGATCGATCGGGCAGCTTTTTTGAAATTACTAGGGATCGGGGGATTGGGCGTAGTTAGTTCATTGTTTGCCCACCAGATTGCCGAACAGTTCGATCTTCAATCTACCGGAATTAAATCAAGCAAGCTAAAATCGATCGATCAACGTCAGCTGATTGAATTTACCTCAATTAAATTGAATGAGCGAGGTGATATTATCGATCGCCGACAATTGCAGTCAGAGATTTTTAAGGAAGAATTAGGGGAGGATATTTCATTGATAATGATTGAGATTCCAGCGGGTAACTTTATCATGGGATCGCCAGAGCGAGAAGAGGGTAGAGAAATTAATGAACAGCCCCAACATCTGGTCAATATTCCCCAATTTTATCTCGGACAAACTCAAATAACTCAAGCTCAGTGGGGCGCAGTTTTTCAAGACAAATCGATGATGTTTGGGAAGAATCGTCAATTGCCCATTGATAGGATCAATTGGTTTGATGCGATCGCCTTTTGCCAGCAGCTGAGCCAAAAAACTGGGCATAAATATCGCCTGCCGAGCGAATCAGAATGGGAATATGCCTGTCGCGCCAGAACTACCACTCCATTTGCACATGGCGATACAATTGTGCCCGCGATCGCTAATTATAATGGTGAGTATCCATACGCCAAAGCACCCAGAGGCAGCTATCTCGAAAAAACTACTCCTGTAGGTACTTTTTCCCCCAATCAGTTTGGTTTGTACGACATGCACGGAAATCTGTGGGAGTGGTGCTTGGATGAATGGTTTGATGACTATTTTAATGCGCCGACTGATGGTAGTTTTCGGGGCAGTATCGACGAAGTAGGTAATGTCGATCGGCTCAGAGTAGTTAGGGGTGGTTCTTGGGACTCCCACGCGCGGCTGTGTCGGGCAGCTAGCCGGATGAGTTTGTTTGGATCATTTCGCGATCGCCACTATGGGATGCGAGTTGTTTTGGTACGAGACTGAGAATTCGGCAACCCCCAACTTTCTCACTGCTGAAATAAATCCTCAAGCGCTGCGGCTACTACGTGATGATCCGCGTCTTGACGAAGTTCGATTAGTGCCTCTTGGGCTTGGGGGTCGTCAAATTTTTGGAGCGCGTGGGCTACTCTGGTGCGGAGCCTGGGGGATGGGGCTTGGGTGATGGTCAGCAGCTGAGTCAAAACAGCCTTGTGATGGCTCGAACCAGTCATGGAACCTAGGGCATCGATCGCGGCTTCTTGGACGGTCAGATCGTCTCCTGCCAGTGCCTGAGTGCATACTTCGATTAGTTCTCCTGGGCAATCCAGCTCTTCTAATGCGGCGAGGATACTTCGCCGCACCAACCAGTGATCGTCTTGACAAAATACCGAAACGAGATGAGAGATTGACACCTTCCCAAACAGCGAGAGCGAGTTAGCTGCTTCCGCGCGGACATTGGGCGTATCATCAAATTTAGTCATTTCTAGGAGTGCTGCAAAAGACTCTGCCGTCTGCTGTTGCCCCAAGCCTCTAGCCACAAACGATCGCACTAAAAATTCCGGATCTTTGAGGGTGGCGATTAAGATCGGGACTGCTATACCTGAATCGTAAGGCTTGAGCGCCGCGATCGCTTTGAGGCGATATTGAAAATCAGGATTAGTTAACAGTACTTTAATTTCAGCTAATTCCATCACAACACCTATAATAACCGATCAGATCTTTTCCCACTCTAAACAAAAGCTGCACCACTTGGTGACGGGATCTGCGAAAATTTAATTTGATAGCAAAGTTCACATTTTGATCGCTCACAAAATTCCCAGCTACCCGTTTCCAACTATCCACTATCCACTATCCACTCCTACCCTAGATGTCTGAAGCCGATCGAACTACCGAACCAGAACAAGTTAGCGCCGCCGAACTCGAAGAGATCATCACCGAACTCCAGAAATATCGCGATCGATTGGTGCATGATACCACCGAAGCCATTCACAAGGCTAAACTACCTAAAGCTAAAGCGATGGCACAAATGGAACCTGAACTCGCAAAAATCGATGCGATGATGCAAGAGCTGCACGATCGTCATGCTGCGTTACTGGCGAGTAACTAAATTTATGAAATCTCAAGACACTTCTTTAGTTGTAATCGATCCAGCAGCAACTGATGCGTTGCTAAAGTTGGTGACTGAGCAGATCGATCTCGATACTTTTGATGCTGATGATTCAGTTCTGCTGCAACAGCTAGTTGAATGTTTGGGCGATCCGCGTGGTTTAATCCGGCTGCGGGTTGCCCAAACCCTGGGTGATATCGGTGGAACCGCTACACCACTACTAGTATCAGCGCTCTTGCACCATGTTAATCCAGTTGTGCGTCGGGCTGCGGGTAAAACTTTGGCGCTGATTATGGATGCTCATACCGTACCTGACTTGTTACACGCCTTACTCCATGATGAAGACACCGTTGTTCG
>JANNDQ010000424.1:0-6026 GCA_031387965.1 Chamaesiphon sp. OTE_75_metabat_567 | reverse complement strand
AGCGATACTGAATTAGCACCTCTGGGATTCCTTCAAACCGCAAATCGGACTTGAGCGACATTCTCAGCCAACACTCGGTGTCTTCAGAGGGGTTTAACTGTCGATCTTCATCAAAGTAGCACTGGGTGAACGTACCATCGATCGGCACTGGAAATTGAATTGCAGCTAGAACTGCACTGCGGGCAACTAAATTTGAGCCACTGCCGATCGGATCGCGGAGCAGGAAGTTAATCGGTGTAATATTATGCGTCTGAGGAAGTTGATAAACACCGAGTGGATTGTCATTGGCATCAATCAGTGTTGAGTAACTGTAGCTGACACCGACGGCGGCGGAGCTATCTAGATGATTGACGTGTTTTTCAATTTTGGTGGGCAACCATAAATCGTCAGCATCTAGGAATGCAATATATTCCCCCTGTGCCAATCGAATCCCGTGATTTCTGGCTGCGGCTACACCTTGATTTTCCTGGCGGATAATTTTAATTCTGGGATCTGTAAATTGCTGACAAATGTCGATGCTACGATCGGGTGAACCATCATCAATAATTAGTACTTCAAAATTTTGATAGGTTTGATCGATTACCGACTGTAAAGTTGCCGCAATATATTTTTCTGCCTTATAAACTGGGATAATTACTGAAACTAGTTTCATAAAATAGTTAGTTAAAATATTTAATAATAATTCTGCAAGTAGCTAAACCAACTTGTGGATTGACAACAGTAGATTGTAAAGAGATTTAGAAAACGAAAGTATATTAGGTCAGTTGTCTCTTCATGGGATCAATCACCATGAACAGTTCGATATTCGTTGTAACTTTTCCCCACCAATCCAGAGAGCATTCCTGCGCCCCGAGAAAGTTGTAACAAAGCCTGAACAGACTGAGATTTACCCAAAAAGAGTGATGGTAATAGTGAAACAACGCCAATCGCCATTCGACCACTTCCTGTCAAAATAGTTTTTGCGGCAATCTTCGGCAAAGGCTCTATTTCTCTTGCGCACAAACTATAAGTGCCATAGCAGCGATAGCCACGCTGGAGAATCCATTTAACATTCGTCCGACTCTTGGGCACCCATTCATAAACCACCGCTAAATCAGCCCAAACTAACTTATAGCCAGCTTGATCAAGTCGCATAAATAAGTGCGAGTCTTCACCACCAATTAATGCAAATCGATTATCAAAAACTTGATCCATTGCTCGCAAAATTGATCCCCGAACTAGCACATTATTCGTGCAAGCACACTGGAGCTGATGACCAGTCGGATAACGCTGTGGCTCGAAAAAATGACCACTAATCACCCACTGCGGTACATCAGACTCAGGGAAAAAGGGCAGTGCCGGGCCACAAACAACATCAGCTTGATACTGTTGTTGAACGATTAACAGTTGCTCGATCCAATCTGGTTCAGGAACTTCATCATCATCAATAAACAAGATAAAATCTGCATCAGTACTAGCTTCAGCCACAGCTTTATTCCGAACATAGGAGATACCCCGCTGTGGCTCACTAAAATATTTGAGCGCCCACTTAAATTGGCTTTGCAGCTGTTGACAAAACGCTTGAGCCGAACAAGTCGGATCGTTATCTACCACAATTACTTCAATTTTGGGCTGTTCTAGCTTAGTAAAAATTAATCGATCGAGACCCTCCATTAACCGTCTTAGTCCTTCCGGTCGTTGATAGGTGGCTATACAAATAGAAACTAGCATATATTTCGCACTTGATTGAGAAGTGTTTAATTGGAAAGTGTAGAGTTTTGTTTGTGATACAGTACAGCTACGCTCGACCATAGCATCAGCATCAGCAGTCCATCTGAAGCCAAGCTACTCCAAGCGGCTCCCTGCCAAGAATATAATGGAATTAGGTAGAGGTTGCTCCCAATATTAAAAATCGAAATGATCACTTCTACCGCACTGCGGAGTCCTTGAAAGCCAGTACCACTAAGGATATCTCCTCCAAAATGTTGGAGACCCCGAAAGAATGGAATTGGTGCTAGCCATCTCAAGGCATCAACTACATTCGTATATTCAGATCCCAAAATGTAGGGAACAACTGGTGCCAATAATAGCAACCCAATTCCGGCAACAATACTATAGGCAGAAGTTGTCATGACTAGCGGTTTAGCGAAAGCCACCGTAGCGGCAATGCCATCTTTACCCTTACGAAAAAAGTCGGCATAGGCAGCTCCGGCGATCGAAATCACGGGGATAAAGGCGACATCAATTAATCGATAAGCGGCGGCATAAATACCTGTAGCCTCTAGAGTTGACAGCCGCGCCAGCATCGTTTTGTCAATATCGTTGTAAATGGTATAAGCTGAATTACTAATTGAAAAATAGAATCCTTCCTTCAGTTCGGGTAGAATTCGCTCTAGCGCTAGTTTTGGCGCTCCGAGCAGCCGATGGACGAGGACGACAGCTAGTAATGCTGCAACTCCACTACTGACTAGGTATAGCCATGTCCACGCCAATAGGGTCGGCTTACTAAAGAAATACATCAGCGAGAATGCTGCCACTACCTTCGTGAACATCACGAAGATGTTGATCTGTGCCGATACATTTAATCGATCGACAGCTTGAAATGCCCTAATTGCAATATTCGTAACAGTACCAAAAATTAGCTCGCTCACACCCACCAATATGATCAGCAGCGGCGAGATCGACGGTAAAATAATTGGTCTAACTAGCTCTAATCCACCCATCAAAACAATCCCCGTCACTACCACCATCCACAGTGCATTTCCCCAATATTCGCGGAATAGATAGCGATCTTTTGCCACATTCTTGAGCAGCAAAGTCTCAATGCCTACCCCGACAAACGGTGAGACGATCGCCACCAGTGCTGTAGTCCCGACAAACGCGCCGTAATTTGCCACGCCCAAAGTTCGCGCAATAATTACGAAATAGGCTGCTTGGAGTACCAGCCTCATGCCTTTGCCGACTAGCAGCCACAGCGTATCTCGAACAATCCGTTGTTCAAGCAAGCGATCAATCTTAGGGCGTAAATACTGTAGAAGTCTCATGTTAATTTCGGATCTGCTCGGATGCTAATTGGCTATGTCAAAATCTTTTGCGGCTGAGAACTGACCCTCGCCAATGAAAATGCTACTGAAACATAGAGCACCCAAAATAGATCGTTGAAGTTAAAGAAAAAACTTTCACTGACATTCGATAGTGTTATGTAAATTGGACATAGTATCGGCCAAAAACTACTCCAAGATCGATCAGTCCGAAACCACCTCAGACCGCGCACGATCACAATTACCAGCCCAGTTCCAAATACTAACACTCCCACTAATCCCAGATCCAACCACAGATCCAGTAGCCCATTATGGGCATTTGGTGCTGCCCACTTAGCGGCGTACCAGATAGTAGCTCCAGGACTATTCCAATCATTCCAAAACGCACTATAGCCGTATCCCAGCCAAGGTTCTTTGGCAATCATGTCGATGATGTAAGGCCACATATCTGTTCGACCAGTCAGTGTCGCATCCTTACCAATTAAACCAAAAATACTATTGGCATTTGCACTAAACCACAAAGAAACACTGCTACCGATCGCTACCGTGGCAATTACCGCCGGGATCATCACCAGGTAACGCCATCGAAACATACTGTAGATTGGGATGATGCTAAAAACCGTCAGACAGTTGATAATCGCTCCTGACGATTTAGAAAGCATTAACAGCGAAAATGTACAGCTCAAGCCGATCCAGTATAGCCACTTGAATTGTTTTTGATCCACCGCCAACACCAAAAAGACGATGCTACCAATGGTCATCATTCTCCCTAACCAATTTTTATGGGTATAGATGCCGCGCCAAGAGCCAGCGTGAAGTCCGTAAGACATGGTACCGTAATAGGGCACAAGCAGCGCCATTAATATACTCAAGGTAATCACGATCGCAAAACTCCAACTCAATAGCTTGAGCTGATCTCGAATACTGTATCGAGATGCGATATAAAATCCAAATAGAGTAGTACCTGCCAGTTGAATGCTGCGATTTCCTGTTAGTTTTGAATTAAAAGTCCACAGAATCGATGCAAACGCGATCGCAATTAATATCCAAATTGTCCATTCTTTATTAGCAAGATAAAGTGATTTTTTCCACCGCAGAACCAGTAATCCGAATGTGATGAAATAGTTCAGGAAAAACAGGACAAGCAACTTTGAGTAGTCAGTTGTATCTATGGTCAAATCTACCATTCCTTCCCCAGCTCCTTCGGTCAGCAGCAACGGAATTAGTCCACCTGAATACATAATAATTGAGAGAACTGTAAATATCCATTCAGCAATTTCTAGTTTCTTATTCATAAAATCTTGAAAAATACTTGAGTAGCAAAAGAAGTCCATGCAAGGTGGATTTGGTATTGCTAGTTCTACTGATGTTTATGTTTTTTCTAAACATGTTTTTATTGTTTGAGCTACAAACTTGACATTTTCTCTCAATATTTCTGAGTGATTACCGGGGATATGGTGAATTTCTAACTCGCCAACGATCGAGCTATTCCAGCCTAGTGTAGGAGCAATTGCTTGTTTTGGAGGCTGAACTTCACACCGAAACAGTGTAACTTTACCTGGATAAAATTGAGATTGATAATCTTTACTCGCTTGGATATTAGCATCAAAAACATTGATGTATTCCATCGAAAGAGCTTCAGACCACTGACCAATCATATACGATCGATAATCTCCTTTGTAGACAAGTTTGTAGCCAATCCGCGATAGTAAGTACTTTAATTTTGCGCTGGTATTGAGTCGCCAGAGATTAGTTAAATGAATTTTTAGTGCCGTCCACAATGATGGTTTTTTTGGCACAAAGTTAGGGGAGATCCGATCGAGCAGCACAAGTAAACCTACTTTTTCGCCCTGACGATGGAGCTGTTGAGCAATTTCATATACCACTAGCCCAGCAAAAGAATAGCCGACTAGATGGTAAGGGCCGTGTGGTTGGACTATTTGCATTTCAGAAATGTAGTGACTAGCCATCGCTTCAATACTCTCCAACGGGGCTGCTTTACCATCTAGCCCCAATGACTGTAGTCCATAGACTGGTTGTTCTGCTCCTAAATAATGTGCTAATTGATAATATTCTAGAACGTTTCCACCAATTGGATGAACACAAAATAGTGGTGCTTTGTTACCACCTGATTGGATTTTGACTAATGAGGAAGATGGTGCTGTCCATTCTTCCTTGCGGAGGAGATTGGCTAGTTGTTCGATCGTTTGGGCTTGAAACAGTGTCGCTAATGGGAAATTTTTACCCCAAACTCGCTCAATCTCAGCGAATAGTCGGATCGCGAGTAAAGAGTGACCACCTAATTCAAAAAAGTTGTCTGTAATCCCAATGGATCGAACGCCTAAAACTCGCTGCCAAATTTTGCTAAGTTCGACTTCCACTTCATCCCGCGCCGCCACGAATTTGGGAGCAGATTCTGGCCTACTATCTGGATCTGGCAATGCTTGAGGATCGATTTTACCATTGGGGGTCAGGGGCAGCGTACCATCGGCACAATAGCAACCGCGATCAGAGCGAGCTAAATCTAAGCGGGGAATGGATTGGGTGAGATCGGCGTAAGGAAGTGGATCGATCCAGAAGCGTTTGCGCTCGAATGGATAGGTTGGCAGCGGAATCCGCGATCGAGTCTCCCTCAACTCGAATCTGTGCCAATCGATCGCTACTCCAGCTAACCACAATTGTCCGACTGCTGAGAGTAATCCTGTCCACTCAGTTGTACTCTCCGATCCTAGAGACGAGATCGCCACTTGCTGCTGAAGATCTTGGCTCTGCTGACGGGCGAGGGTCGCCATCGTCGTGCGGGGGCCGACTTCTAGTAGCACACGATCTGGCTGCTGCCAAATCGTCTCAATCCCTCGTGCAAATTGGACTGTCTCCCGGAGGTGAGTTGCCCAATAACTAGGATCGATCGCTTGGGCATCAGTAATCCAGTCCCCAGTTACTGTCGAAACAAACGGAATCTGGGGTGGTGATAATTGAACCTGGCTCACAACTTGGGCAAATGGC
>JANNDQ010000415.1:0-7465 GCA_031387965.1 Chamaesiphon sp. OTE_75_metabat_567 | reverse complement strand
TTCTAATTCCCGTGCGATTCAAGCAATGTTAGACCAAGCTGCCACAGACAGGCTCAATCATGAGGCGAGGATGGAGAAGCTAGAGAAATTGTCAGAAGGACTAGTGAATATGTTAAGTTCGATTGATGAAGATCGTCCGACGATTTTACGAAAGCTCAATACGATCGAACAAAAGACAAATTCGATCCTCGATCGGTTACCGCCTAATAATTAGCCAAGAGTTCCTTATTTAACATAAGTCTTTAAAATCTAGATAAAGCGAGTTGATGATAAGGTGTAGTACCTACTATCTCAACCTATGAGGTAAACTGCAATGACGATCGCCACGGCTAAATGGAGTCTCCAAGATTATCATCAGATGATCGAAGTAGGACTGCTCGACGAGCGAAAAGTAGAACTAGTAAATGGGGAAATTATTGAGATGTCACCAGAAGGTGCCCCACACTCGTCCTATTGTGGCGAAATTGCTGAGTATTTACGCAGAATATTGGGAGATGGAGCAAAAGTTCGCGAAGCTCATCCGATTACATTGCCCAATAACTCAGAACCAGAGCCAGATATTGCAATTGTCAGGAATCGAGCAACATTGTATCGCGATCGACATCCCTACCCAGAAGATATATTTTGGCTGATTGAAATCGCTAATTCCACTCTTGCTAAAGATCTAGGTATGAAGAAAGATCTGTATGCAGCTGCTGGAATTGAGGAATATTGGGTGTTAAATTTGCAATCATCAGTATTAGTTATCTTTCGGGATCTGACAACCGCTGGATATCAAGCTGAAACCACTGTGACGACGGGAATGATTACCCCATTGGCTTTTCCAGATTTGTCGATCGATCTTCAACGTTTACTCGCTTAGATTTGCATATCCATGACATCCATTCCAGTTCCAGCCGAGATTGTTAAGTTAATTGATCGATTGCAGTTACAGCCTCATCCTGAAGGTGGCTTCTATCGGGAAACTTGGCGATCGAGTCTTTGCTTACCCTCATCCGTATTACCAGCTGAGTATACCGAAGATCGATCGGCTGGTACGGCGATTTTATTTCTACTGCCTACTGGTCATTTTTCGCGGTGGCATCGGGTGCGATCTGCGGAACTGTGGTTTCATCAAGCAGGAGATCCACTGGAATTATCGATCTCCCAAACCCTAGACGGCACATCACAGATCATCCATCTTGGTCAAGACTATACTTTCCAAGCTGTTGTACCGCCTAATCAGTGGCAAAGAGCTGCGCCAATTGCTGGTGAAGCAGGCTATGCACTGATGGCTTGCGTGGTGGTGCCTGGATTTGACTTTGCTGATTTTGAGCTAATTAGCGGTTGCTGAAAAGTCAGAGAATGGCATTAAGGGGAAGATATGATTGATTAATCGATTAAGATACAGTAGTAAAAGATTCTGATCCCCAGTTCTCGGCACATATCTTTCGATCTACTTGCAACTCCAACCATGCCCTCACATCCGCTCCGCTTTTTGCTACCTGGAACTGCCCAGCCACACCTACCATTATTCGTGTTTTTCCCAGGGATGGATGGGACAGGTAGACTGTTTGAGCAGCAAATCGACAGTTTAGCAGCTAAGTTTGATGTGCGCTGTTTAGCAATTGCTGGTGACGATCTGAGTGACTGGGATGGTTTAATTGATCGATCTATCCGCATCATTTCAGCTGAACTCTCACCAGGACAAGATCTCTACTTTTGCGGCGAGTCTTTTGGAGCTTGTTTGGCGATGCAAGTCGCAGCGCAGATCGAGACTAAAATTAACGAGCTGGTATTAGTTAATCCTGCATCTTCTTTTGGGCGATTACCGTGGCTGGCTGGTGGAAGTGTGCTGTCTAGACTCTTACCCGATGCCATGTATCCGCTGTCGGCGCGGATTTTGGCAAATTTCTTGATTAATGTCGATCGAGTTACACCCCGCAATCGCCAAAATTTAATCGATGCCATGCTGTCCGTTCAGCCTCAAGCTGCCGCTTGGCGACTAAATCTGCTGCGACAATTTCAGGTGGAGGAGATCGTGCCAGCACTACTGGATATTCCGATCTTACTAATTGCGGGAGAACTCGATCGATTATTGCCGTCGTCGATGGAAGTGCGAATTTTGGGGCGACTGTTGCCCAAGTCAAAAACGATCCTTTTGCCCACTAGCGGTCATGCTTGCTTGCTAGAGAGGGATATTCATCTCATCGATTTACTCTAATCCGATTGGCGGAAATTGGACAATCCAGACTAGCTACTACGCTATGAAGGATTGTGCCTACCAGATTGCAGCGGCAAGTCACGGCACTGAAAATAGTCTCGTCGTCCGCCTGGGTGAACGAGAATTTGCCCCAGAAGAAATTCTCGCCGCCGATCAATTGTTCGAGGCGACCGTCAAAAACAACACACATTAAAAATCCACCATTCACTATCCAGGAATTAGCTCATCTAAGATCCGAAAGCGAATGTGATTGATGGCTAGATCTCCCATCGAAATATGCTCCGGTTTATCATCAGCTTTCATTTTTTCAAACGAGATCCCTTTCCCAATTTCCGTATGGTACCAAGCCAAACCCATGAAAAACCGCTGCGGATATGGTCCCCGTTCGATCGTGTCGTCCATGTTTGATTCCATTGGCAGCCAGCCGACTCCAGGCACATAAAACTCCAACCAGACATGGTTAAAATCGGGCTGAAGGGGCATGTTCCGACGATCGGGATAGGCAGGACATTTATACCGTCCGATCGTCCGACAAGCGATTCCATTGAGACGGGACAGGGCAAGGAGGACACCGACATATTCACCGCAGGAGCCAACCCCACGGGCGAGCGCAACATCGGGAGTATCGATCCGAGGCTGGATGCCGTAGGAAAGCCTGTCGTAGACATAATTACGAATTTTGAGCATCTTTCGCAGCACGTTTGTCTCTGTTCCAGCGGCTTCCTTGGCTGCCTGACGCATAGTTTCGGTGTCCATCGCTAAATCGTCATCATCGACTAGATATTGTGCCAGATCAGTTGGCAGAGTGAGGCTATCATCAATATCGGCGGGAGCGAGGGAATATTTAAGTCCGTACATTTCGATCACCGCCTTCCAGCCAATTAAGCCGCCTTGATGAGGATTAATGCGATCGAATTTGAAGACGGCTACTTTTTGCCCTGCTTTCTCTTCAATTTCAAATTCATGTCCAATTGGTTCAAACTGACGCACTCGCTGACGCAGAGTATCTGATGGTAGCGCAATTCGCCACTCAACATGATTCAATGTGACAGCTTCGAGGGGGAGTAATTCTTCAACGTAGGACATCTCCACCAGGAAACCGTTGGAGCGGGTGTAGTGGGCGGTGGGATTGTGGTGGATGTAGAGTGGATGGATGAAAGTTCGATCGCGAAATGTCAACTGATACGGCGATCTGGCATTCGGATCGTCGCGAATGTAGGGTTCTTCGTCGGCATACGCCACATAGCAAGTCGGCTCTTGGCTTTCAGGTGCATAGAAGGTAATCCCCGTCGGCGATGCAAAGGGTGTCAACGCACTAAATTTAATCGCGCCAGTGGTACGATCTAAACAATAGACGGTTTGCTCGGCTCGATCGCATACCCAGAGTGCATCTTGATGTATGGTAAGCGTTTCAGTCCCTACTCCAGGCTGGGATAGCTTACTTAGCAGTTCGCCCGTATGTCGATCAAATACATGAATATAGCCAGATTTCTGACAACTAACATAGATATTTGACTCCCAGACAGCAACCCCTGTAACTGGATAGGGCAAACGAGTAAAGACAGTCGGAGTCAGCGTTTGACGATTGCATGAGAAAACTTCCTGCCCCTTGGCAAACCAGAATGTATCTTCCCACAGCGTTAAACCTGTCGCCCCAATCCAGTCAGAAACATGATGCGGATTGAGAATAGTTGTATTGTTAGTATCTGGATTGATCGACACTAGATATCCGCGCACAGTATCGATCGCCAGTAACTTATTTTTATCAGCCGCAAGTCCTGACAGGGCATACACACCGATCGGTAAAATAGTAGGATGTGGTGATGATGATGTACCTTCAGACTGGATCATGATGTCGATTCTGCTTCGCAGATACTCTGTGAACAAGATGTTTATCCATCAGTATATCCTCTTGTACTGGGTGGAAGAATAGGTCAGATCCCTGAATCTGTCGAGGGTTTGGGTTTAGCTTTAGGTTTTGGAGTTTGGGGTGGATCTTGCTCCTGAGCAGCAGCGGCGGCTTTGTCGATATTGCCAGCTTTCACCCAGCCTTGCAGATTATCGGTTGCCGACTGAATCAATACCCACTGCCCATCGGGGCTGGTTTCAACGATCGCAACTTTAGCATTGAAAGCCACACCTCCCACTTTTTGGGCACCAGAGTTAGGCTCTTTCTTGAGCGATAGCCCATCTTTCCACAGCACTTTGGCATCATAAGCTTCAGGCGGTAGCTTGGCTGGATCTTCAGGCTTTTGGGGATCTTTAGCAACTGGTGGCTGAGCGGGTTTGACGGCTCCGGCTGCTTTGGGCTTAGGCTTGGTGGCGACTGGTTTACCACCCGCCCGCTCTTCTGCAAATACAGGTTTGGGGGGACGAGCACTCATCTGAGTGATATAGAAGTAGTAGCCTGCTCCACCTAAGACTGCGATCAATCCGATTACTCCAGTCAGAATCCCAATTAGTAATTGTAGAGATTTTAATGCGCCATTCATGGGTTTGTGGAGAGTGGATAGTGGATAGTGGATCGTGAATTAGGCTTTACTAACTCTTACCTTGCCTCGAAGCTAGCCTTGCTTTACCGGAATTTGCCCAGTCTTGGAGAAATTGAATTTGGGATTGGGCGGTGACGGCGAGGGGGATCATTTGACTGGCTGACTCTAGAATATCATCAGTGGTGAAATCGCGGTTTTGACTAAAGCCGATGTGCATTGCTTCAATTAGAGTTTGCTCGATTTCGGCACCGGAAAAATCAGGTGTTTCATATGCTAGTCGATCGAGATCGTAGCTGGCAAGATTGTGAGGGCGAAGTTTAGTCAGATGGACGTTGAAAATCGCATGACGTTCGGCTCTAGTTGGTAAACCGACGAAGAAAATCTCATCAAATCTGCCCTTGCGGAGCATTTCAGCAGGAAGGGAGTCGATATTATTCGCTGTTGCCACCACAAATACGGGGGAAGTTTTTTCAGTTAGCCAGGTGATAAATGTCCCAAATACGCGACTTGATGTCCCAGCATCCCCTTTCCCATCAATTCCGGCGAAGGCTTTATCGATTTCATCGATCCACAGCACGCAGGGTGAGAGCGCCTCAGCTAGCTGAATCATCTGTCTGGTGCGGGCTTCGGACTCACCCACCAATCCACCGAATAGTCGCCCAACATCCAATCTTAGTAACGGTAAATACCAGTGGTGCGAAATTGCTTTGGCAGTAAGTGATTTCCCAGTCCCCTGAATTCCGACCAGGAGCAGCCCTCTTGGATAGGGGAGACCATATTGACGGGCGCGATCGGAAAAGGAACCGCCACGGCGCAGCAACCAGTCTTTGAGGTTATCTAAACCACCGATATCGGTAATTTGTTCTTTGGCGGGGTAAAAATCGAGGATTTGGGTTTGACGGATGGTTTGGCGTTTTTCTGATAGAACTAGCTCCACGTCATCGGGGCGGATCTCGCCGTGAGTGGCAATTGCCCGTGCGAGAACTCGACGAATTCGATCGAGTGACAGCCCCTGGCAGGCGCGAACTAGATCGTCGAGTTGTTGGCTGCTGAGGTGATTACCCGTGGCATTGAGCAATCGATCGATCTCGACTTTGATTTCGGTAGCTGTCGGCAGCGGAAATTCCAACAGGACGATCGCTTCGCTCAGATCGCTGGGAATGGTAATCTGGGGTGAGATGATGACAATATTTTTCGGCTCAGATTTGAGTTTGCGCGTAAGATTGCGCAGTTTTCGCGCAACGGACACATCTTCGAGAAAACGGTGAAAGTCCCGCAGGATGAATATTCCAGACACATCGGGACTAAGTTTATCAACAAACTCCAGCGCTTGAAGGGGATTGCGCTTACCATAACCATTGTCATTGGGATTACCCTGATAACCATCTACAAAATCCCAGATATAAATCGGGCGATTACCTTGCTGCTGGGCTACCTTGACGATCGAACTTTCTACCCGTTCTTCTTCAGTGGTGGGAATATAAATTAGGGGAGATCTTGCTCGGA
This sequence comes from Chamaesiphon sp. OTE_75_metabat_567, assembly GCA_031387965.1. Lineage (GTDB taxonomy): Bacteria > Cyanobacteriota > Cyanobacteriia > Cyanobacteriales > Chamaesiphonaceae > Chamaesiphon. The sequence goes on along the minus strand of JANNDQ010000415.1, from coordinate 1,264 downwards.
GCAAGAGTTCAAATTCTGTACTAAATGCCATATTCGAGAGTTCAGAATTTCCAAGTGTGGCTTAATTATATTCCCTATCTGAAATTTGGGGTCAGAACCTCCCCGTTTACGGGGACTCTCCGATTTGAGAGTGTCTTGAATCTGTGGCTATCGACTCCGCCAGCGTTTTTTCCATTGCGAAGTAGTTTCCCAGCCACAATCATCCTGCTCTAGCTCTCGTCGAATTACAATCTTTGCCATTGAATCTGAGAGGGTAGGATCGCGATAGGGAATAGCAGCGCGAGTCTGTAAATGTTCGAGTTCTTGTAATGATAATGGTGGTATCTGAGCAGGATTAAAACTCGCGATCGTCCCTGGTGCTTTTCGCCCTACTGAAACACTATCAGCGACAGCTAATCCTGCGGCAATCATTGCCGTTCTAGCTGCGGCGGCACATGAATATGTGGCAATCATCCCATCTCCAGCACAACAGTGCGCCACTCGATCGATAAATTCGATCGTCCACAATTGCGGACAAGATAGTGGTGAAAATGGATCGAGAAAAATTGCATCGGCTTTGAATTTTAATGCTATGACTTGATCAATTGTCTGTCGGGCATCACCATAGATTATCTGTGCCATTAATTGTTTGCTTTCAATTACTTCATCATCTACTAATTGAGTCAATAATCGGGGAATTGGATCTTCCCAATCAGCTAATAGCTGGTGTTCGATCGCAGCAATCGGTACAGTGCGATCGAGTTCCAGCGCGATAATTTCGACTGTACAATCGGGATTCGATCGCCAAATCGTAGCTAACGCGGCGGCACTATTGTAACCCAAACCGTAGCAAACATCTAAGATGCGAAGATGTCCACGACTAGCTTTCTGGGCTAATAACGTCGGCACTGCATATTTAAAGATCGACTCTTCCTTGGCACCATATTTGCTATGAAAAGTTTGCCCAAACTCCTCTGAGAAGAAAGTATAAGAACCATCATCGGTGATGTAAGGATCGAACTTTTGAGGCATAGTCAACTATTCCTTTCCCATTAGCAAACTAGACATCTGGAGTAAGAGTGGATAGTGGATAGTGGATAGTGAATGGTGAAAAGTTAGGAGGGGAATAAGGGTATTAGCTGCTTTCTGGTAACGTTCTGAGAGTATAGTCGATTGCGATCCTTAATAACGGGATTACTTCAATCTACCAAAGCCATCCATAAATTATGCAATGATAAATTGAGCCTAACATTCCGTTTGCCCATTAGCCATCCTCATCATGCAA
>JANNDQ010000405.1:0-14532 GCA_031387965.1 Chamaesiphon sp. OTE_75_metabat_567 | reverse complement strand
AATGCAATTAATCAAATTCAAGCGTGGAGAGCAGCTCATGTGGACTAAAATCAGCGCAGAGATCGCCCAAGCTACAGGCAAAAAGTTTGGGATCGTCGATCGTCAAACTATCAGTGGCGGCTCGATCAATCAAGCATATTTAATTAGTGACAATCGAGAGCGATATTTTGTGAAGCTCAATCAAGCGAACCTCGTAGAGATGTTTGCTGCCGAAGCAAAAGGATTATTAGAAATAGCTGCCACCGAAACAATTAAAGTACCGAGAGTGATTTGTTGGGGCGTAGCCGAAGATCAGAGTTATTTGGTACTAGAATATCTGGATCTAATAGATAACGCAACTCCTCAAAACTGGAACCAAATGGGGCGAGATTTGGCGACAATGCACCGGATCAGAATTAGCCCCGATCGCAAATTTGGATGGCATATTGATAATACGATCGGATCGACAGCCCAGATTAATACCTGGGAAGATAGTTGGGCAACATTTTTTACTAATCATCGGATTGGTTATCAGCTCCAGCTCGCCCAAAGCAATGGTGGCAAATTTCCGAGAGCCACAGAATTGATTGCAAAAATTCCCAAGTTATTAGCTAACTATCGTCCTAAACCATCCCTAGTACATGGCGATTTGTGGAGTGGAAATGCTAGTTTTACGACTGTTGGTGTCCCTGTTATTTTTGATCCAGCCACCTACTGGGGAGACAGAGAAGTCGATGTGGCGATGGCTGCATTATTTGGGGGTTTTCCCAATGCTTTTTTCCAGGGATATGCTGATGTCTATCCGCTAGATCCTGACTACTCAACCCGCAAGATTTTGTACGATCTTTATCATATTCTAAATCATCACAATTTATTTGGCGGTAATTATCAGGGGCAAGCGAATAATATGATCGATCGATTATTATGGTAGTCAATATTAATTATTTCAATTCATTTTATTGAATCGATAATGGTCTGTGGGCAATGCCCACCCTACAGAATTACTAGATTAATTGATTCGATCAATTCAACTAGGTCGCCTTGACTTGCAATAATATCTAATCGATCGATCCTACCCCGAATCTCAAACTGTTGGCTATTCAATCGATCGACTAATTTCTTACAATGACGAGGATCGAGAGAGTTGGCAATGCCAATATGTGGGATAAATGGAATATCCAGCCGGAGTTCGTTAGCAATCACTCCGGTATACAACATGTCATGCAGTTTGACTATATTGCTATACCCTTCATCGGGAACTAAAAATACGTGTGTGTATTTACTAAAAGCATCATTACACAAGACAGCACATCGAAGTGTAAATTCAAATGGTTGAATATCTTGAATTAACTGCTTAACATGATTGACTAGAGTTTCTCGATCGATCTCAATGATTGGAAAGACTAATGTAAAATGTGGATTGATCGCGCTAAAATTTAATTCATCTTCTTGCTCTCTGATATCCTGAATCCAGGCAAAATCATCGGCGGAGATCGTTAGATAGTTTACTACTAATAAGGTGCTCACTTCTATTAATATCGAAATGTCTCGAACTATGATTAGAATGATTTCTGGATGGACTATGATTATTTCTAGCTAGTAGGGTGGGCACTGCCCACAGACCATTTAAAACTGAAGCAAAAAGCCATTTAACTATTTAATTTAATTAAGCAATTTCTTCTTTGCTTGTTGGCATGGTCTACGATCGGCAATCTAAATTGCAACCAGGAATATTATATTTTCCTATATTCGATCGCAAATATTTGTTAAAAGAAAATTATTTCAAACATTTATATTGATAACTCGAAAATGGTTTATGAGCAGTGCCCACCCTACAGGATAACTGATATTATTCACTAGCACATCCTAGCCCCGTGATAAAATAAAAGTGATATAAGCCAGCTCCCATCAACACTTGGAGGTATTATGACAATTGCTACAGCCCCCATCGTCGAGATTGATACTCAACCCCTGCTACTTGATATTAGCGACATCACCTTAATCGTTACGTCAGAACAGTTTGATGCGCTCTGTGCTAAGAATCCAGACCTCCGCCTAGAATTGACCCCGAATCGAGAATTGATTGTTATGGCTCCAGCAGGTGGCGAAAGTAGTGAAAAAAATGCAGATCTAGTTACTGATGTTAATATCTGGAACCGACAAACCAAGCTAGGTAGAGCATTTGATTCTTCGGGTGGATATGACTTGGAGGTCTTTGGCGGCGGAAAACTATCACCAGATGTGTCATGGATTGAGAAGTCTCGGCTAGAAGGCGTGAATATCGTCAAGTTTATCCCTGTAGTGCCTGATTTCGTGATTGAACTGAGATCTGCCACTGATAACTTAAAGCCGTTACAAGAGAAGATGGCTCTATATAGACGAGTCGGAGTACGAATGGGATTACTCATCGACCCCAAAAAACAGCGAGTAGAGATCTACAGAGCCGGACAAGAAGTAGAACTTCTAGAAGCTCCGACTTCGATCGACTGTAACGAAGTTATGTCAGGGTTCACCCTAGATCTGAGCCGAATTTGGTAAGCCTAAGTTCCTAAATCCATAATCAGTTTGGTAAGTAGATAAATTCGCGGCGCAATTTTATCTAATTCGATGTATTCATCCTGTCCATGTGCCCCTCCACCGACAAGTCCTAGTGCATCGAGGGTATTTGTGCCAACAGATGCAGCGTAGTTGCCGTCGGTACCGCCACCACTGCCTTCAACACCCAGCTTTAAACCAATTTGTTGATATATGGCTTGAGCTTTTTTTACCAACGCATCAGTGCGAGGATTGGGTGGAAATGGCGGACGACCTTGTGCTGCTAGAACCTCGATTTTGGTGCAAGGAAGAAGTTTATTTTTTGATAAGCGGGTAAAGTCATTTTTGAGCCGAGTATACTCCTGAGCTTCGAGGACCCGCACATCTGCTTCAACCCTAGCAGAGTCTGGAATGATATTCTTACGATCGCCTGCCTTAAACACGGTGAAATTAACTGTTGTCTGTTTCTTTGCGTCACCGAGTTTACTGAGTTGAATTGTCTGATGAGCAGCTTCTAACAGGGCATTACAGCCTTTTTCTGGCTCGGCTCCAGCATGTGCTGCCCGACCTTTGATTTCTAGCCCATAGTAGCCGATCCCCTTGCGGAATGAAGTTACTTTATCCTGTGGTGAGCCAAATTCTAGTACCAGCGCGACATCATACTTTTTAGCAATGTCTTTGATTAATTCTCTCGAACCGATCGATCCGGTTTCTTCATCTGGATTGATTAGAAAAGTAATCATTTCAAAATTCTTGAAATTAGTTGCTTTGATGATTCTCATTGCTTCAATACCCAGCAAAATGCCGCCCTTATCATCCATAATGCCTGCACCGTAGGCTTTATTTCCAATAATTCTAAATCGATGTTTGTCGGCAGTACCTTTGGCAAAGACAGTATCTGTATGCGCGAGCAGCAGAATCTTACCTTTGCCAGTACCTTTTACCGTTGCAATAATATTTCTGCCAGCATTAGGTTTAGCATCTACAAATCGAATATCGGCACCGACAGATTTAAGTCGATCGACTACAATATTCTCAACCTGCGCCAACCCTTTTTCATCTCCTGTGCCTGAATCAATATTAACTAGTTTTTCTAGTGTCGTGAGAAAGCTGCGTTGCACTTGCTGCGCTTGTTCATAAACTGCTGAATCAGGTGCTGCGGCAACAAAATTAAGCTGTGTTAGCAACAGCACTAGCATCAAAACCGAACTAAATAAACCTACAGTTATCTTGGTGATCTTTACTCTCATCTGCACTGGCGGCTAGTTTGTTACAAATAGATTGGGATCGGAGCGGCGAATTATGCAGTTGGTAGATGCTGTTTTTCCGTCAAAGTCATCGCAATACCTTTCTCGTAATAGGCTGCTTCATTGATAAAGATTGGGAAGACAGTAGATGTGCCTTGATAAGCGATCGATTCGCCCGTGAACGTCAGAAACATCGGATCGCCTGGATGCAGAGCCTGATAATCTCTAAATTGAAGCTGGGGATGGATCATCGCCTCTAGCTCTCCAGTTGAATTTCGGGGATAGTCTACGGATAACTTTGACTGATATACGCTTAAACTTGGTGGTACTGGTAGCGGTTTGCCTTGATTATGTGCTTCAATGTAATCCAAAATGGCATAAACTAACATTTCAGTTTGCTGGAATAGATCTCCATTCAGTACTCCCTGGGCGATCGCGCCGACTTCGATCGTGCAGCCTAATGGGGATAGGGAGCGCAGCATTGGATCGGTGGCATCACACTTGACTCCATAACAAACTCGCACATCAGGATGGAGTGTACTCAAATACGCCGCTAATCGTAAATTGAAGGGATGTGTACTCGATGGTAAAATCGTCAATCCCATATTCGAGGTAGAGCTGTGCAGATCGATAATCAGATCGACATCGGTAAGTTCATTAGCGATCTCTCTAGCACGTTTTGCTTCATAGCCCGTCAAGTCTGGATTAACCAAATCTTCATCGGTAAAACTCCGATTCAAATCCCGATCGACATAGCGGCGATTCATCACTACTGCTTCAGGATTGGCTAATAGCGTCATGGATTGGAAGCTAGATCGATCGATCAAACTTGGGAACTGCGCAAACTTTTTGACAGCATAAACACCAGTCAGTTCATTGCCATGTGTGCCACCGACAATGGCAACTTTACGAATTGAATTGGACACCATCAGCGCATCTCCTTTGTAGCTAGTAAGTATTAGACTTCCTGCGAAACTCAGGCTTTAGACTTTAGGGGGAGTTTTGAACGAAAATAGCATCAAAAAAGATTTTGCTTTTACTTTCGCAAGAGGTCTATTGGTTGATACTCACAATAGAGAACTTCCTACTATATGTCAACTGCTATTTTTGATATAATACTATACTTTAAAAATATAGTGCTAATTTATGGAACTTCGTCATCTCCGTTACTTTATTGCCGTTGCTGATGAACTGAGTTTTAGTCATGCCGCCGAACGGTTAGGTATTGCCCAACCGCCATTGAGCCAACAGATTCAAGCATTAGAAGCTGAATTAAATGTCCAGTTATTCGATCGCAAAAAACGTCCACTTCAACTCACTCAAGCAGGAATAGCTTTTCTAGAAGAAGCTCGATCGATTCTCAAAACATTAGAACAAGCAGTCAGTAAAACTCAACGAATTCAGCAAGGAGAATTAGGACATTTAACGATCGGCTTTACGAGCGCGATGGCGAATGGAATCTTACCAAATATCTTGAGAAGCTTTCGCCAAAATTATCCAGCAGTTAAGCTAATTTTAAGTGAAGAAAATAGTGTTTCCCAAATTCAGAGATTACGCGATCGGGCAACAGATCTGATGTTTTTGTATCAAGATTGTGACTTAGTTGCCGCAAAAGATTTAGTCATTATGCCGTTACTCCAAGAGTCACTAGTGGCAATTTTACCTCAACACCATTTACTCGCAGCTAAGTCTGAAGTTTCAGTAGCTGACCTGAAACATGAACAATTTATTATGCCCGATCGTCAGGTTGTGCCTGGCTTGTCAAAGCAAATTTATGATCTCTGTACCCAAGCTGGCTTTGTGCCAGAAGTTGCTCAAGAGGCAATCTTTATGGTCACAATCCTGGGATTAGTCGCAGGTGAAATCGGCATTAGTATCTTGCCAGCTAGTGTTCAAAATCTTCACCGCAAAGGCGTTGTCTATCGATCGATCTCTGAACAACCAACTACAAATCAATTAACAGCGATTTGGCAACGCGATAATTCATCGACTATTTTGCCACAATTTATTAATGTAATTAAAACTTTGATTAAGTCGTAGGGTTGGCAGTGCCTACGAACGATATTAATACGAGGCAACAATTTCGGCTTGAGGCACATTTCGATGCTAGTAATTAATGATCCTGGTCGATATTTTTAACTTAATACTTTAAGACCTATCCTATTTTTCACTACGTGCGATCGATCGAGAAGCAAAATTATTAATATCGATCGTTAATTCTGACTAGACCAAGCTTCTAGATCTGCCATAGAGGTAAAATCTAATAAATCCTCACCTAGAGATTCGAGTTTATCGATGTTTAGATTATTTACTCTCGATCGAACTTCAGGGTTAATATTACCAAGCTTGCGAGTTAACTGTTTCAACACTAACAATTGTCCCTCTTCATTTCTACCATCAGCCTTAGCATCTTGATAAACTCGTGTCTGTTGCAAGTCAATTCCTAACATCATATCTACCTCATCCCTCGATCCTATAATTTCAGGAGAAATTTATGTCAACTACTAGCCTATTCGCCTTAAAGCTTTGTTCCATAATTGGTTGCGCTTTAATCGCTGGAGTTTTCTTTGCTTTCTCCACCTTTGTTATGAATGCTCTCTCTCGGCTCCCACCAGCACAAGGCATCGCCGCGATGCAATCCATCAATGTTACCGCCATCAATCCGTTGTTCATGACAGCCTTATTTGGAACCGCTGCGGCTTGTCTCTTTTTAGGTGTTTCTGCTTTATCGAAATTGTCTCAACCTGATGCTGTTTATTTACTTGTGAGTAGTTTACTTTATCTCATCGGTGTAATTGGAGTAACGATCGTTTTCAATATTCCGCTAAATGATTTACTGGGAAAAGTTGTCCCCGATAGTACTGAAGGTGAAACTCTCTGGGTTCGCTATCTTGCTAACTGGACATTCTGGAATCACATTCGGACATTAGCCTCACTTGCCGCAGCAATACTATTCACATTAGCAAAGCCGCTTTTCTAAAATTATTCACCAAAAATTATTTTTATTGCTCCAAAGCCGCTAAATAGGGATTGCTGAAAAAGTAGGGGAATAGTCTTCTAAGTGAACTACCCGCCCTCAACTGGAGTACACCTATGGACGGGGGAATTTCCGTCTGTCCAGTTAAATAAACAGCTTGCGCTTGATCGCTTGATATAATCGAACTAAACCCCTTAACTTTTATGGAACCAGCATCACCATGACTATTCGTCGTCAGTATAGTTTGCCAAACTGTACCCTAGTTTTAGACGGGTTGAGCGATAGCAGTTCTAACCCTAGCATCCCCGATTCGCGCCCATTAATGTCCAGTTTATTTAATGCCGAATGTCACTTTGTCGGTCACGAACAGCCATTATTTGGCGGACGAGACTTCCTGACTAGTTTAGTTGCGACAGTTAGTAACTACGCCCAAGAATTTTTGAGTGGGATTCCTCATCCAGTCCAGCCACAAGTAAAGAGCTTAGTAACTCTAGTCAGAGGAGATCGGGAAAATATCCATCATCTTCAAGCAACCCTGGATAGTCCGGGATCGAACTCAACTGGCGAAACGACGCAGGTCGATTTATCCACAGTTCAGCTATTCGACTTGCTCGAAGCGATCGATCAATTTCTAGCCGATCGACGAACTTTACCTGATATTATGATACCGCTCCAACCGATCAGCAGAGCTTCTGCTCAACCGATCTCCACCCAGGCTGTCCCGGCTGGATTAGGACTCGCAAGTCTAGTTGTTGCTGGTTTGATTGGTTACTCACTGCCGACACCGCCAGTCTCAGCCCCAAAATCTCTGCCAACACCGCAAGTTACGCCGACGACCCCCAAACCGACTAGTACTCCTCCAGCCCCAACTAGCACCACTCCTAGCAAAACTGGCATCATCACTGAAGCTACCCAGCTCGGATTTCTCGAACGTAAACTCAGCCGCGATCTCAACCAAAATTGGCAGGGGCGCAACCAAATTAAGCAGCCCGCTAATTTCCAGGTAAATGTTAATCAGGACGGTCAGATCGTCAGTTATCAAGCCACAGCGACGACAAATCTGGCTCAGTCCAAGTTTACTCCCTTACCAAAACTCTCCACTGAAAATAAAGATTCTAATCAAGCGATTGCTAATTTTAACGTAGCATTTAATCCAACTGGAGAGGTCAAAATTAGCCCAGTAGCCAAGCAGCAAGGAGCAGCAAGCGTCGGGAAAACAATTGCTGACCCAACATTACAAACAGCCTTAGCAACGCAGCTTAAAACTAAACTACAAGCGTCACTAACTAGCAAAAAACCGATCGATTCCCAAAATCTTAACTATCGAGTTGGTGTAACTAAAACTGGCGAAATCGCCGACTATGCACCGATAGATGCCCGTGCAGCTAAATATGAAACCAAAACTCCCTTGCCACAATTAACTAAATTCAACCCCCAAGCAGCCATCTCCCAAGAACCACTAGCTCAATACCAGGTGGTATTTGGCGCAAAGGGAGAAATTTTAGTCACACCCAAATAGAAATAGCTAAAATGTAAACAGGTCATCTATTGTGCGGTTGACAGTGCTAGAGCGGATTAACCAAAATAGAAGTTAGATGCGCAAACTTACCCCATCCTTAACTAAATCGTGGCAATTATTACCCTACACTTTGATGGGGGCGATGTTGTTTGCCTGGGTATCTAGTACACATCTCAACCCATATTTATCTATTTACGTATCCTTACTCGCCGCACAACTGGGTACTGTCGGCATCTACTTGGTGATGAGACGGCTGAAATCGCCAAAATCATCAGTGAATCCTCTAATTGGGAGAATAATCAAGTAATGGTTACTCACGGAGCAGATAACTAATGAAGAATCGCACAGCAGCAATATTAATCTGCTTCTTTGGCGGTGGTTTTGGCATCCATAAGTTCTATTTGGGTCACAATGTCTGGGGCATTATCTATTTATTATTTTGCTGGACTACTATTCCGGCACTGATCGCTTTCTTTGAGTTTTTAGGACTGTGTTTCATGTCCGATCGCGAGTTTGATGCCAGATTCAACTATACTCATCCCCAGTCCCTAAATCACAGTTCTAGTCCGCCGATCGCACCGAGCAGAACAATTAAGGATACCACTGCTACTCTCTATGACCTCAAAAAATTGTACGACGATGGGATTATTACGGCGGAAGAATACGAAGTGAAACGTCGAAAAATGTTGGATGATATCTAGGCAGCGATTGAGATTATGTCTAATGCAGCTTTAAAACAAATTCCCTCATGGGTTTGGTGGTCACTTTGTCCAGTTTTTGGTGGTCTTACTATTGCCTACGCAGGCTATTTGACTAAGACTAAACAGTGGCTCCAAATCGGTGGTGGAATCAGTGCAATTGTCCTGTTAGCTTCCTTGTTGAGCCAGTCATGGTTTGTATTTTTGGCTGTACCGATTCAATTTGCGATCGCGATGAATATCAAAAATGCCTACGCAATTAAAGTCGCTCCTAGAGGCGCAATCCTCCCCACAGATCGTCAGACAGCAATATTGATTGCGAGTATCAGAGGGCAAGTCGATCTGAATAAATGTTCAAAAGACGATCTAGTTCATGTCCTAGGCTTACCGATCGCTTATGCTAATAATATTGAATTAATTAAAGCTGAAGGGTACATGTTTATTCAGCTATCTGAGCTAACTGAACTTGCCGATGTGCCAGAACAATACTGTCAAGCGATCGAGCCAATGATTGCTTTTAACTATTACGAAAAAGCTACTGATCCGATCGATTGGCAACGGTTAAATATCCTGCCAATGTCCGAACTAATTGAATTGGGACTCGATCGAGCCAGTGCCACTGTCATCTGTGACGAACGCCAACTCCACGGGGCATATCGTTCTCTAATTGAAGTCAAACGCCGGACGGGATTACCAATTAGTCTTTACAAGCATCTGATCTAAATCCTTGGTAATTAAAACAGCAGCAACTGTCATCAATTATTTACCTCAAACCCTACTCAAACATTAACCAATAGTCCTAATAAGGAATTAACTTTTTGAAGTAGTTCGGAAGTTGCAAAGCCCTTGTTGAGGTAGTCTGTGGCTCCGAGGCGACGGGCTTCTTTACCCCATTCTGCGGACGATCGAGAGGAGACGACGAGAATCGGGATGTTAATGTTGGCTTGGCGGGTGCGATCGATCAGCGTGAAGCCGTCCATATTGGGCATCTCTACGTCGGTAATCATCAGATCGGGTGCGTGATGGGTTTGGAGCCAGGTGAGGGCTTCTAGTCCATCGTTGCAGCTGTGGGTGATGAATCCATGAGTGTTGAGGCTGACTTCTAGGCGGCGACGGATCATGGCGGCATCATCGACGATCAGGATGGTAGGGGCGGATGATGGCGCTACTTCGGAATTGCTGTCAGTGGGAAGTTCGGCTGCTGGGGTGGATTCGCTGGCATCACTGGTAATCATCGCTGTCAGAGCGATCGGATCGAGGATAGAGATCAGTTTGCCGTCGGGCTGAAGGCTGACTCCAAGTAGCCCCAGTGGGGGAATTAGCGGGCTGGGAAGGGGATTGATGAGGAGTTTGGCTTGTCCGAGCAGATCGTCAGCTATTACCCAGATTTCGGGGGTGTTGTCTGCTTGCTTAGTGCGAATGGACACGGCTGTATCAGGGAGGGGGCGTTGGGATGACTGAATCAGGGCAGAGTTGCTAGATTGCCAGTAGTTATTGAGATCGAAACCAGGGATTTCGCCGCGATGGTTGATGAGGATACGGGTACACTTACCAGGAGCGGCTAGATCGATCGTGGTGGCTGTCATCGAGCTAATCAAGGCAGTTTCCAGAATATTATCAGTGGGGATAGCGATAATCCGATCGCCAACTTGGAACATGACGCAGGGAATCAGCAGTTGAGGAGCGGGTACTTCGATCGTAAATGTCGTACCTTGTCCGGGTGTGGTGGTAAAGCTAAGTTTACCGCCGATGCTAGCGATCTGAGCAACAACGACATCCATGCCGACACCACGTCCTGAGACTTCGGTGATAGTATGATTGGAGCTAAATCCAGGTTGACACAAGACTGCTAAAAGTTCGGCGTTGGTGCGGGTTTGGTTGAGGGCAAAGCCTTTGGACATAGCGATCTGGTGAATCTGTTGGGCATCAATCCCGCCACCATCATCACTGATGCTCAGGAAGTAGAGATTACCGCGCTGCTGGAGGGAGATGTGAATTTTACCTTGAGCTGTTTTCCCAGCAGCTAAGCGTTGTTGGACTGGTTCTAAGCCGTGATCGTAAGCATTGCGTAAGAGATGAAGTAACGCTGGCTCCAGTTGTTGAATGATCCCCGCATCGAGTTCGATCTGTTCGTTTTCGATCGTCAGTTCGGCTGGTTTCTCATACCGATTGGTGAGATCCCGCAAGATCGCTTTGGATCGCAGTGTCAGGTTCCGAAATGGCACGAGTCGGCTGGTTTCGATCCCGTCTTTGAGCTGTAGGATACTACGATCGAGTTTATCTAGTCGGATCGCACTTTGATAGGTTGAGGTTTCAATTTCTTGTCCGAGTTCTGACAGGCGGAGGATGTTTTCGAGTAAGCGATTGATCGTGGTGTAACCTTGACGATAGCGTTCGAGGGTGACGTTATTGCTTGAGTCTTGTTGCTCGTCGCTGAGGTTGCGCAGTAGGGCGTAGTCGTCTTGGAGTTGACGCAGCCGCGTCACGAACTGAGAATTTTCGCGGGTGAGGGTGGTAAGTTGGGTAAGTTGAGATTGGAGTTGACTAGAAACGCTCATCACTGCCCGTGCTGTTAGTAGTGTATCAACAACTTGCTGGGCAGATTTGTCGAGTCGATCGAGCGGAACTGAGATTTGGATACTCCGTTTGGCTGGTGTTGTTAGATCGAGCGACTGTTGCTCAGGTATTGCTAGTTCAGCCGGATCATCGGCGTGGATTGTTGCCTCTTCATCGAGTAAGGATTGGGCGACTAACGATGACACTGATAATTGAGGTTCTAGTAGTTGCACCAACTCAAATCCAGGCTCACTAAATAGATCCTCTAAATCGGGCAGGGGTTGAACTTCTTGCTCTAATGAGTAATTATCGAGTAAATTCGATAAGTCGCCACTGATTTCGGCAATCTCCAGTTCAGCTTGAACAAATGTGGCAAGCTCATCATCTTCTTCTTCATCAAAGAAAACACAGCCAATCCCCACTGATAGCTCATTCTGAACTTCAGAAATCTCCGCTTCAGCTTGAACGAATGTAGCAAATTCATCTGCTAGTTCAACTGCTTCATCAATGAAAAAGTTGTCTAGGAAGTTTGATAATTCACTATGATCATTAACGTCTTCAGCGATCGGCTGAATCACTGGCTGCTCAATCTCTTCATCAACAAAGAAGTCATCGAGTAAATTAAATAATTCACCATGCTCTTGGTCATCAATCGCTGGCGCAAAACTAGGTGCGTCAATACTAATAGACTGCACGAATATCGTCAAGGCATCTAGTCTTTCAATTTCGACAGGGGTAATTTTGCCACTGTTTTTGACACAGATTTTGAGCAGCTGAAAATATTCACCCCAAACTGCTGTCCATAATTGACAGTCAGGTTTAAAGATTAATTCTTGACAGTCTTGTAATAATATTGTCCAATCTTCATGTAATTCTAGATCAATGCCAATTTGGGTCAGCTGGGCGATCGTCCCTTGAGCAATCTCCAGCGTTTGAGTAGCTACTAGTCCTCGTTCAGGAATCTTGGAGAGAGCAATTTCTAATTCGAGAATGACTAGATCAAAGCCTTGCTCGGCAAATTCTTGGTGTACTTGCTTGAGTTCATTCCACTCTGGTAGATATAACTCCTTGACTCGATCGCGCAGTGCTACCAATCGCTGTACAGTAGGCTGAACCAAATCTATCGCTTGTTCCCCCGTGCCGATAATCTCAATACTACTTGCCAATAACTCTCCAGCTTCGAGCAGAATTTTGCTCAATTCACCATCGGTAAGAATGGGAGCTTCTTCTAAATATCGAAGATCGGAAAGCAGATCTTCTAGTACCATTGCTACCTGTAGCATCGCATCCGCAGCAACAGTCACAGCACCACCTTTGATCGTGTGGATCGCTCGATAGATCTCGCCGATGTCAGCTACCCACCCTTGCGGGTTCAATTGCTCGATCATCCTGAAATACGTTTCTAGATGCTGCTGGGTGTCTACAGTGAACATTTCACGCAGCTCTTGCTGCAATTCGGCTTCTGCTGCGTCGATGGCGGATTGGTGCATGGGTAGAGGGTAGAGGGTAGGGGGTAGAGGGTAGAGGGTAGGGGGTAGCTCTAGACTTGAACTAGCTGATTAACTGCCGGATTGGTGATGGCTGAATCGCTTGAGGCTAATTTGGGTTTGGGCGTGGCTTCAGTTAACTTGAAGAACTCAACCATTGCGAGGAGCTGGTTGGCGAGACTGCCCATTGACTGTACCTGCTCACGCGTGAAACTAGCTTTGGCTTCGGTAGATTGAGCAACGATCGAAATCGAATCGATCGCAATTAAGGCATCCCGCACTACTTCTACAATATCTTGGCTGGAGGTATTGACTTGGGTACTCATTTGTGAAACTTCCTCAGTCACAGTTTGAATATTGTCAAAGGCTTGGCGAGATTTGTTGACCTCGGTGGTAAACTTTTGGACGAGTCGATCGATATCAGTGATATCCTGGCTCAAACCAGAGGTTACAGTTTGGACGCGATCGGTGCGCTGTTGGAGCGAGATGAGGCTATAGTTGGTGTCGGTAGCCAGATCGTTGACTTGGCGGGCGATCGTTTCAAATTCTTTAGCGAGGCTGGCAAATTGGTTGGGATCTCGTTCCTGTACCGCCCGACTAGAGAGGGTAGAAACGTTGAGCGCAAGCACCCGAGTCAGCGCGGCTACCCGTTTTTGGTCCTTGGAAAATTGTCCGGCTAAGTCTACGAATTCAGTCAGCAGTTCTGTCCGCTTGATAATTTGGGTTGTACCCTGCTGAAGGGTTTCAATCCCATCGGTGGTACTGTCGATCGCCTGTCTACCAGATGCCACCGCTGATTTAGCCTGTTGGACTGCTGCGGCTGTAGCAATCGCTTGCTGTCTAGAATCAGCAGTGAGAGCGTTGATATTGTCCATCAGTGTTTGGACTGAGCGAACTTGGGTAGCTTGTGATTGGGCTTGCTGGGCTGTGTCGATCGCGCCTTGCTCTAGTTCTCCGGCATCGGTGGTAACTTGGGATGCGGTATCGACAACGGCGGAGACAATCCGATCGAGCGCTTCAATCAAGCGGTTGAGGGTATCGCCTACTAGTCCAGTTGCCCGTTCGTTGACATCGGCTTGAACTGTCAGATCGCCTTCTTCCACCGAGCAAACTACATCCAAAATATGACCAATATCTGTTTGGAGCAATTCACTTTCCGAGCGAACTTGTTGCTCTTGAACAGCGCGAATATCTACTTCTGCGGCTAATTTTTCGTTAAGTTGGAGGAGATCTGTCTGAGATTGTTCGATCGCCAGTTGGGCAGTTTGTCGTTCTTTAATATAGTCCCGCACTGCTGCTAATACTAATGTCCAACTTGCTAACAACACTGGCAAAGTTGCTCCAGCAAAAATAATCGACAGCAATAACTGCTCTTGATAACCGTTCAGCTCTGCTTTAATCGCTCGATCGACTTTTGCTAAAACTTGATTACTACCATCGCCATAAATTTTCTTCTGAGCGGCATATGTAGCTCCATCTAAAATTGCTGCTGCTTCCTTTTGCTTGCCTTGCTCTACCAATTTAAAAGATTTAG
>JANNDQ010000385.1:0-5382 GCA_031387965.1 Chamaesiphon sp. OTE_75_metabat_567 | reverse complement strand
CTACGCCTAGCAATAGCCTTAACGATTTAGAACTCGATTTTTTCAGTAATGAGCTGGAACTAAGTCTCGAAGATAATTTTGCGAATCTAGAACTTGACGATGCAAATATTAGTGATCTAGAACTAGATTTACCTCCCACTAGTTTGGCAGATTTAGATGTCCTCGATTCTCGCGCTGATTCGGCATTATCTAGTAATGATAACTTTGCCGACTTAGATCTAGATCTACTGAGTATCGACGATTCAGATATTAACGAAATACAATCGTCAAGATTCGAGGATCTAGCTGAATTAGACTTTAATCTTGACGATCTCAATAGTGACATTGCCAACGATAACTTGTCAGGCTTTGATAGTTTATTAGACAATCAATCTGACTCGAATCTAGCCCAGATGGGCGATCTCGATGCTCTGCTGGGCGCAACCGCTGGAGTTGGTATTGCAGCTGTGATGGCGACTGGTGCCGAATTTGCCGATCTCGATGCACTGATGGGCGATCCGACACCGAGCGCTAATCCAGCTGAGAATCTTGACAATCTCGATTTATTACTGGCTACAACTGCACCTGTTGTCAATTTGACTCCAGCCAAGGCAGAGAAGAAAACCCCAGATCGTCGAGCGAAACAATCCCGGACATTCGAGCAGACGATGAAGGTGTCGGTACGACATCTTGATAACCTCAGTAACTTAGTTGGGGAGCTAGTCGTCAGTCGCAATACCCTGGAGCAAGATCAAACTCGGATGCGGCAGTTTGTCGAAAAACTCCTCTCCGAAGTTCAAAAGCTCAACGAAGTCGGCAAACGGATGCAGGATCTCTATGAGCGATCATTGATGGAGAATTCCCTCGTCGCCAGTCGTCAGCAAAACAAGCCAGCTACGCCGACAGCACTACCAGCTGGTAGTGAAATGTTGGATGCTAGCGGTGTCTTAATGGAATACGATCCGCTGGAGATGGATCGATTTACGCCGATTCACTTGCTCTCGCAAAAGATGATCGAGCTGACAGTCCGCGTGCGTGAATCTACCGCCGATATTGAATTTGTCGTCGATGGCAGTACCGAAGTCACCCGCACCCTCCGCCAGATTACCGGACAACTTCAGGAAGATTTGACCAAATCACGGATGTTGCCATTCGCGCAGACAGCCGACAGGTTGCAGCGGGGTGTCCGAGATAATGGTCTCAAGTATGGGAAACAAATCGAATTAGCCGTCGAAGGACGTGATACCCTAATCGATAAAGTGATCCTGGAAAGTCTTGCCGATCCGTTGATTCATATGGTGAACAATGCGATCGCTCACGGGATCGAATCTACAGAAGCGCGGATTGCGCTCGGCAAAAATGTCGAAGGTAAAATCTCGATTCGGGCGCTCCATCAAGGGAACCAAACGATTATCTCGATTTCTGACGATGGCGCGGGAATTAATACCGAGCGCGTCAAAGCTAAAGCGATCGAAAAGGGCATCATCACCGCTCAACAGGCGGCAACAATGTCCAAAGCCGAAACATACGATCTGCTCTTTTTACCTAGCTTCTCGACCAAGGATCAGGCTGATGAATTGGCTGGACGTGGGGTCGGGATGGATGTTGTCCGCACCAGTATTAATGAAATTCGGGGGACGATTACCACCGAATCACAGCTCGGCATCGGCACCACATTTACAATCAGATTGCCACTGGCACTGAGTATTACCAAAGCCCTAATCGCTGTTAATAATAAGAACAATATCGCCTTTCCGATGGATGGAATTGAGGATACCCAAGATGTTAGCCCAGAACAAATTCAAACGAATAGTGAGGGCGAACAGTGTATCTTCTGGCGCGATGAATTGATGCCCTTCAAACCACTATCTGACTTGCTGGGATTCAATCGTCCCCTACCTCGGAATACCTTCTACACCACCAATGAAGATGATAGCGATTTAGTTTCGATCCTGATTCTCCGCAGCGACGGCAATCTGATCGCCGTCCAAGTAGACAAGATCGCTGGCGACCAAGAAATCGTAATCAAACCGCTCCAGGGGCCAGCTTCCAAGCCATTAGGCATTGCTGGAGCCACTGTAATGGGGGATGGTCGGATTATTCCAATTGCGGATGTGATGGAATTGATCGCCCTTGCTAATGGTACAATCTCGCGCCAAGTCTCCACCCAGTGGACGGCAGAAATGATTGCACCGACTGTGGCAACTCGCGAATCAATGGTACTGATCGTCGATGACTCGATTACTGTCCGAGAATTGCTCTCATTGACCTTCAAACGGGCTGGCTACCGGGTTGAACAAGCGCGCGATGGTCAGGAAGCCTGGGACAAACTCAGAGCTGGTCTACCCTGCGATATCGTCTTCTGCGACATCGAGATGCCGCGCATGGATGGACTGGAGTTCCTCTCCCGCGTCCAAAAAGATGTCGCCCTCAGCAAGGTACCCGTTGCTATGCTCACCTCCCGTGGTAGCGACAGACATCGCCAAATCGCTTCCCAACTTGGTGCCAGTGGCTACTTCATCAAACCATACCTGGAAGAAGCATTACTCGATGCCGCTAAACGGATGATCCAAGGCGAAGTCCTCCAGATTGTCTAGTGTCAACGCTTAATTCGCGCTCTCTTTGCCTGTTTAACAGGCAATTTTTTTTGTCTTGATGATGTTTTGAGATTTGAACTTGAATCAAATAAAGTAGATAATGGAGACCGCTTGTATGTTGATACAAACCAATCACTGGAGTAGTGGCTCATTGCACCCAATTCCAAACCACAGAACGCTGCTAAATATACAGCAGAATTAGACTCGATCGAATGTCTGACTATCTCAATTAACTGCTCTGCTGTAAATGTCTTAATTCCAGCCCACTGAGAGATGTTCAAGTACAACACACCTGCTAATCCCAACCACAAACCTAAATATAATATTCGCCCAACCGTCCCAATAATTGGCCCATGTGACCAGATCGATCGATGTTTAATTGCCTTTTGGTATGGTCGCCATAACCACCGCAAGATGCCCCAGCGTTTGTAGTGAAAAGAGTATAAATCTAAATCTGGCCCAAAAATTAACCCACTCACCAAAAATCCGCCCGAAACCCAAAATGCTAAATCAGCACGGGCTGTCATGCACAGTGTCCCGCCAGCAATAAAGGGTAAACTCCACAAAGTCACTCGATCGTGTGTACGTCCAGATGGCAAAGTATTTAATTAGTGGATAGTGGATGGTGAATGGTGGATAGTTATAAATGTGAGTTCTCTCATGGGTGCAATTATACACTTTCGATTGCCATTCACCATTCACCATCCACCATCCACCATCCACCACATGACAAATCTTACCGACGAACAATATAGACAAAAGATGCAGCGTCGGCAGCAGATTCAGGCAGAGAAGATAGAGAAATCGATCGATAAAAAGGGTTTAATTATCGTCAATACTGGCACAGGCAAAGGAAAAACTACCGCCGCGCTGGGAATGGTGCTACGATCGCTCGGACATGGCTACAAAGTCGCGATCGTCCAATTTATTAAAGGTGCCTGGGAACCAGCCGAGAAGGCGGTTCTAGAGCGGTTTGGTGACCAAATTGTATTTCAGGCAATGGGGGAAGGTTTTACTTGGGATACTCAGGATCGCGATCGAGATATTGCCACCGCCGAACGTGCCTGGGAACAAGCACTGGCTTATATTATCGATCCGAACTATCAATTAGTACTCTTGGATGAAGTAAATATCGCGCTCAAATTAGGCTATCTGAGTCCCGAAGTGGTAATTGCGGGACTAGCTCAAAAGCCCGAACTATCTCACGTTATCCTCACTGGTAGAGGCGCACCCCAAAGCCTGATTGATGTTGCGGATCTAGTCACGGAAATGACGATGATCAAGCATCCCTTCCGCGAGCAGGGTGTTAAAGCCCAACCTGGGATTGAATTTTAGATAAAATAGATAGGTTGAAATATTAAAAAGTTTTACAAACTTCCGCAATATTTATTCTTGCTCATGTTGTTGTGAATAACGTCGCATCTTTTGAGGTATCTCAAACCCATATAGAAACAAATGAAGAATCTCCAGCGGAGACATTGGCGGACTATGAACCATAAAGTCATCAGAGCTAGGATGCAAATGGAACCGAAGACCATCAGCTTGATTGTCATGCCCTGGCAAGTTTAAATCAAAACGAAAAAAATTAATCGGCACTGGTTCTGGAAAGCGAATCTCAAAATCAAATCCAATAATTTCGGCAGATTTCTGTGATTCGTCGATAGTAATGGCAAAATCGAACCAACATCCATCTACTCTAGCAAAATGGGGAACATCCTTCGATCTCTTGAAGTTTTTAGTCCCTAATTTTTCTAGCCCTCCTAAAATTACAACTTGCTGTTGATTTTGGGGAGACATTTTGAGCAGCTTATGAATTTCAGAAAGCTTTGTATCTAGAAATCCATCATTGTGAGCTTGGTTGAGTGTTTTAAATATTTGAGTTCTTAACTCTTTTGCATTAGTTACTTTTAGAGAACATGCTAGAAGAGATCGTTGTTGAATTTCCTGGCTATAGTTCAGCCACGTTGATTGTCCGTTCAAGTAAATCTCCCCTACCTAATAAAACTAACCATTCACCATATTCTGGGTCGGTGGGCAATTGCCCTATTTCCGCAAGGCTGATTACATCTATATCTGTTTTTCCAGTGAATTGTTGTAAAGCTGCTAGTCGTTGTTGATTTTCTGCTTCAGTCAATATCTCCAAACCCAATTGTAAGTCATAAACTCTAGAACCGATCCAACTAGCAAAATTAGGCGCATAGGTTTGAAATTGTCTAGCAGAGTGGGGTGTCAGTAGAATAATTCCACCTTTGTCATGACTGAATCGACTTCTAGCGTAGTCAAATTGTTGCCATTGCTCTTGTTGCCAAATGTCGAACTGCCACAGCAAAATATATGCTTCTGATGCTTGAACGGCGTGGATAAGTGCTTCTATATCTGGAGTAATAGCAATTATGTTGACTGATTCATCGATAAAAATTGGAATTGATTCTTCAAGCTCTATTAATGCTTGCTGTTGCTGTTCTGGTTCGGTAACTAGCACCGACCAAAAATTAGCGTTGGGCAAACTGGAAAAGCGTTGTAGGATTTCGTCTAAAGAAGAAGCCATAAATTATCTTTTTGCTCCTTTAAGCTAGGCTAAAAGCTTTTTCAAGATTGGGTGTACACCGAAACGACGTTCTGGAAATCTATATTCTAGAATACGACCACCAGATAAGAGATAGATTTCTTCAGGAGAAGTTGGAACTTTTAGCATCTGATTAGCAAGATTTATCAAAGTGGCAGATTGTTCGCTATCTAGACCCAACATCTTTGCTCTTCCCATCGAACTAACTGCTTTTTCAACATGCTCTCGATCAATTATTTC
>JANNDQ010000368.1:0-2424 GCA_031387965.1 Chamaesiphon sp. OTE_75_metabat_567 | reverse complement strand
AAGTATTAAAAATTCTCGCGACTCGAATTTCAACGTTATGTTCACGGTGATAGTCAAAACTTAGCGTCTCAGAAATCCGCTTACCTTCGTCATAGCAAGATCTAATTCCGATCGGATTGACATTCCCGTGATACTCTTCTGGTTGAGGATGAACATCAGGATCTCCGTACACTTCTGAAGTCGAAGCGAGTAAAAATCTCGCTTTGATTCGTTTGGCAAGCCCCAGCATATTTGAGGTGCCGAGGAAACTTACCTTAGTGGTTTTGATCGGATTATACTGATAGTGAACAGGGGAGGCTGGACAAGCTAAATGATAGATTCGATCTACTTCCAAGCGGATTGGCTCGGTAATGTCATGACGGATTAATTCAAAGTTGGGATGACCATACCATTTGCTGATATTGGTTTTAGTCCCAGTGTAGAAATTGTCTAAGCAAATTACTTCATTCTGCTCCTGCATCAATCGATCGATCAGATGAGAACCAATAAACCCAGCACCACCTGTAACTAGAATTCGCATAGTTTTTTTGAAAATTAATTTAGTCTAAAAGTCTAATCTCAGCGCCTCTATGTACGATTATTCCCTAAGATCACTCGATCGGCAACACCAATCCCCATCTTTCAGCGATAACCCCTAAACATGGAGGACTTAGGTGCTGGATCACTGCTGATTTAATCACTGGACATAATTAAAGTGACAATGCCGAAACAGCCCTCACCCCCAGCCCCGGAGGCGAGGGCAGGATGCGAAGCTTCCGGGTGAGGGCATTCTACATTTAATTTCACCTAGCTAATTTACATCCGTTGCCAGAGCTGGATCGTGCCATCTGCACCACCGATAGCGACAGTGTTACTATTAGGGGAAATCGCCACTGACATCACCGAACGACCAGGATCGCCTTTGAGAATACTCCTGGCTTTGTCCCGGAAGCTCAAACCCTCACCTTTATACCAGACCTTAGCTTTGCCATCCACGCTACCAGTAATTAGGTACTGACGATCGGGACTAAAGACACAAGCATTTATCTGTCCAGCATGTGCTCTAATCGTCTGAGTCAGCTGTAATTGTGGTGGGTGACTACTTTCGATCTCATCGAGTCGCCATAGCACCAGATAGCCATTAACGGTGCCTGCGGCGATCGTCTGACCGTCAGGGCTAATCACGAGTGAGCCGATACAATGTGGATTACCAACGGACTGGGCGATAATTTCACCAGTAGCTAGCGACCAGATCTTGACGATGCCATCATCACCAGTACTAGCCAAAATTTTACCATCGGCACTGAGGGAAATTACCGCAACGGGTTCGCGATCGAGGATAGTTTTGGTGACTACCGCATCAGGTAGACTCCAAAGGAAGATCGATCGATCGAGACTACCGCCAATTAAGGTCTGACTATCAGGACTAATCGCTAGCGATCTTACGGATGCCTGAGGCTGAATTATGTGACGAATCAGCGTTCCAGTTTCTAAATTCCACAGTTCAATTTTCTCATCCCAGCTCCCACTGACTAACATTTTTCCGTCGGGGCTGACTGCTAGGGCAAATACGCCCTTGAGTCGATCTGCTAGGGTATAAATTGGCTGCCCTGTCGCTAGTTGCCACAATTTAATCGTCTTATCAAAGCTACCACTTGCCAGCTTAGCGCCATCGGGGGTAAATCCTAAACAGCGCACCCAATCACTGTGAGCGCTGATTGTCTGATTGAGATTCCAAGTTGGTTTTGACCACAGATCACCACTCAATTCCCCAGAACCGAGATTATCCGACATCAAGTCACTAGAGATCAGATCTTCAGAAATCATCTCTAACAATGGGGTAATATCTACTTCTGGTTGGTCATCTTCCTCGAACCCAAAGATAGAATCAGGAGTAGTGTGACCCAATTCAGGATCAAGCCCTAACTGTTGAGACAGCTGCATCAGATGGCGTTCTAGGTACTCGACGCGCTCTGTTAGAGCATTAGTATCGAGCAAATCGACAACATCACGGAGACTGCCCTCGACTCCGGTAACGTGATCTTGCATCGATTGCATCAGTTGCTGCTGCAAGTCAAACTTCTGCTCCAAAGTCAACGTGCTTGATTGATGTTCCAATGGCGAAGATTCCGATACGCCCACACCTGCGACTAGTGCAGCAGGCTGTAATTGTTTTTGAGCTGTCACTGTTTGCTTGACTAGAGCGGTAGCAAAACTGCGCGCTTGGGAGATTTCTTGCTGGAGAACCTCACCTTGCTGCTGCAATTCTCGATCGAGTTTCCGCTCTAGGGATCGCTCTTGCAAGCGACTATTCTGGTTAAATCGCCATCGATTGATCGCATTGAGAATCAAGCTGATCAGGATCGGGATGACCGCATGGCTCCAATTTGAGGAGGTAGTTGCTGAGATTGTGCCGACTGCGGCTAGAGCGATGACTAAATATTC
>JANNDQ010000346.1:0-2395 GCA_031387965.1 Chamaesiphon sp. OTE_75_metabat_567 | reverse complement strand
GGTGAATATCTGGCAAATGGATGGCTCTACAGTCGTCTCTAGTAGCCTTGCTTCCATTGCATTACTGGACAATAGCTGGAAAACTGGTGGCACTGGTGATTTCAATGGTGATGGCAAAGCTGACATCCTCTGGCGCAATTATGATGGCGCAGTAGTTGTCTGGCAAATGAATGGCTCCACAGTCACATCAAGTACCCTCACTTCTACTCCATCACTGGATCAGAGCTGGAAAGTAGCTGGCACTGGTGATTTCAATGGTGATAAAAAGTCCGACATCCTCTGGCGCAATGATGATGGTAGTGTCGCACTGTGGCAGATGAATGGCAGTAATGTTGTCTCTTCTAGTTTGACTTCCACTCCAAGTTTGGATGGTAGCTGGAAGATCAATGGCACTGGTGACTTCAATGGTGATGGTAAATCCGACATCCTCTGGAGTAACAAGAATATTGGTGAGGTGGCGATCTGGCAGATGAATGGTGCTCAGGTAGTCGATAGTAGCCGCACTTCCAGTCCACTTCCCGATGCTAGCTGGACACTCAGTGGGGTTGGTGATTTTAACGGTGACAGTAAATCCGATGTGCTCTGGTATAACACCAATAATAATGTGGCGATCTGGGAGATGAATGGCGCTCAAGTGGTTTCTAGTACCCTAAGTTCCACTCCTTCTAGTCATAGCAATTGGAAGGTTGCTGGAGTTGTGATCTAGTGATGGCAACTGGAAATGCGGAGGTTGAGAATCTGACGATCTACTAGTACTCAATGGGTAGTCTATTAGTATAAAGACTATTGTTAACGTGAATTCGGGTTAAGGATATTGGCTTCGTCCGAGTCCCGCCGCCGATTGAAATCGGGGCTAACGTTACAAAGTCCGCCTACGCGGACTAATACCCTAGAGGAAAATTCAAAACCCATCTGTAGGTTGGGTTGAACGAATGTGAAACCCAACATCCGCACAATCGATTGTTGAGTGTGTTGGGTTTTCTCCACGGGAGACGCTTTGCGAACGAGGCTCAACCTAACCTACAAATTTTAATCCTAATCCAATTAAATTCATTAACAGGTAAAGGTTTCATTATGGCAGCAGGTAGTTTAGACTCAACTTTCGGATCTGGCGGTGAGATCGTCATCAATGGTGGCAGTATTTTCAGCGGTGGGGTTCAACCAGTAGACACGATCGTCCAGACAGATGGGAAAACAATTACGATCGGGACTGGATTTTCATTTACGATTGGTGGTGGCTACTACACTCAACTCAAGCGATACAACACCGATGGGACGATCGACAGTACATTTGGTACTGGCGGTAAAATTGATACCAGTGCTGGCTATTTTGGAGCCAAGCAGCAAAGTGATGGCAAGCTGATCTTGCTGAGTAGAGTAAGTGCGTCCGATGTCACCAGCAATATCGTCCTGACTCGCTTCAACAGCAATGGTACGATCGATAATACTTTTGGTACCACTGGATCTCTCACTACAGATGTCGCAGGTTATGGTTTCATTGACGAACGCAATGGCAAAATCTTATTGGGTGCGGGCGGCGCAAGCACTACCACATTCAATATCGTTAAAGTAAATCTCTACAATAGTGATGGTACGCTCGATAATACTTTTGGCACCAATGGCACGATTTCGAGCGCGACATTTAGTTCTCTTGGTAACAGTGGGATCGTCCAAACTGATGGCAAGATCTTATTGAGTGTCTTCGCTGTCGGCGGCTTCGGTGCCATCAAGCGATATAACCGGGATGGTAGCCTAGATAATAATTTTGGCTATGATGGGATCTTGTTGGGGGCATCGGCAAGTTTATCCCAGCAAAGCGATGGCAGAATCCTCGCCAATGATGGGGCTAGGGTCATCAGATACAATCTCGATGGTAGCCCCGACTATACTTTTGGTACGTCAGGCAACATCGGTTCTTATGGCAAGCTCGTCATCCAAGGTGACGGCAAGCTCGTCACCGCTGGCAGCAAATCTGGTATCGCGGGCAACCAGCAAGATTTTTTCCTGAATCGCTATAGCAATGATGGGATACTCGATCGAACTTTTGGTACTGATGGTATCGCTACCGTTGATTTCGCTAAAGGTCGCGATGTCCTCTCCAATCTAACTGTAGGTACGGATGGCAGAATCTTTGCCTCTGGTAAGACAACCACGTCTAGTGATGTCGCCAGCTTTGCCTCAGCTAGTTTACTCAACGACCTCAGTGCTACTACCAATCGTGCGCCAGTTGTTGCCAATAATTTGACTAGTAAAGTAATTGTTAGTGGTGCTAGCACCTTTAACCTAAACATTCCGGCGAATACCTTCAGCGATCCCGATGCAGGCGATACTCTGACCTACACTGCGATCGCAAAAATATCTAATGCTGTTGTTTTTGCTTCGGCACCTTTACCCT
>JANNDQ010000329.1:0-2632 GCA_031387965.1 Chamaesiphon sp. OTE_75_metabat_567 | reverse complement strand
CCAGGAGCTAATCTCGCATTGGGAATTGTTACTCGATAACTACCCGATGCGATATCCAGCCCTGCGGTATATTTGAGTAGTGTTTTATTCGATCGATCTGCTTGGACTAGTACCCCCGTGCGAGTAGGATCGAGGGCGATATAGTTAATCGGTGTCGCCGTGCTAGTACTGGCGATGACTTTCGGACGAGCGGGCTGGGCGACGACAATCTGACCATTCTCATTAAAAACTGCGACGGGGCCAACTGGCGCACCACGGGGAAAAGATTTGAGTGGTTGGGGCGTAGGCAGTTGCACTGACCATTGCTTACTGGTGCTAGCCTGGATTAGTACTTGCTGGGGATCGATCGAATATTCAGGATCGAGTTCCAACACCATCCGCGTCCGATCTGTGTCAAATTGACCCACCCGCAGCGACTTGATCCCATTATTGAGCAACTGGGAAGAAGTGGGTTGATTGAGTCGAGTATCAGGTAGATCGAGGATTAACCTACTGGGGTTAGCCAGCATTTGGGCTTCAGGTTTCACTGCGGCACTAGTGCTAAAATCAATCCGATTTTCGGTCGCATTGAATTGCCACGACAGGATTTCTGCCGCTGTCGCTGGTAGTGACACCATCACGAAACTAAAAACGCTGGGTAATAGCCAGTTGTATCTCACAATGCTTGCTCCTAGGATGGGATTACTTGGGTGAATTCGGTTGAGGGGCAAGCGTGGGTATCGTCGCTCCGCGTTCGGGAACAGGAATAGTCACGTACCAATCGATCGGATTTTCGCCAGTAAATTGCACTCGTTTCGGGTTGAGGCTATAACCAGGCTGTAGTTCTAAAACTAACCTAGTAGTAGTAGGATCGAATTGACCCACCCGTAAAGATCGAAAGTTGCCTGTCAATCTTTGAGTAATGGTTGGCTTAGGAAAACTAATTCCGGGTAAGTCGATCACCAGTCGCGTTGGATTAAACAACATGACTGCCTTGGGCTGAACGCCTGCATCAGTCTTGAAGTCCAATCGGCTCCGAGTCGGATCGAATTTCCATGATGCTAATTGACCAGCATCGGCGGGAATAGCCAGTAGACAGAAACTAAAGACACTAAGAAGTAAAAACTGAAATCTCACGATATTCCATCCTAAACAGTGATGTCGTTAGCGTCGCTTGTGAGGCGAAGCAAAAAGCGACCGCTAGCAATTGGCTGATTCGCTGTGTAGCTATCAATTTGACCATTAGACGATAACTATCATAATTAGAAGTTACCGCTCGAAAGTTCTTAATTGTTAGCACTTGTCTAGATGAACTTACATCTCATATTGTTTCTGTTTACTGCGAAAAATCAACATTTTGGGACTCTGTGGTAAGATACCATGAATTTGGGATCAGTGTCTAAAATTGGGCTATAAAGCTGGCAAAGACCTATTTTGCCTAGTTCTAGCCGATCTAGTCCGATCGCTTAAACTCAGTTGGCTCCCAAAACTGAAATCCCTCCGTCTTCACTCCTGGCGCTGAATTTATTTTCACTGTGACTGTTAAATCAATCCCCTAGTTCCAAAGTTAGCTAATCTGGCAGATACTGATATGGTTCCCACTTTTTGAGTAAGCTAGCTAATTATCAGTTTGACTCACTGATATTAATTTAAAATCAAACAAAATCCAAGATTAACTGAGCAGTAGTGTGAGCTTGTTCGAGATGTGGAACGTGTCCACAATCATCAATCCATTCCAGCCGAGCTGATGGTAATTTGTCCATGAATAGTGGGGGCGCTTTGATGCCTAAAATTCGATCTTGCCTGCCCCAGATGATCAGAGTTTCTTGGGCAATTACTGATAATCGATTTAGGAGATAGCCATATCCACGATTGCGGGTGAAGTCAATCAGAGCTTCCCGCCAATTGGTCATTTCTAAGTGCAGCGTGGCACAGACTAGAGAGTCGGCGGTGACAAAAGATCGATCATAATAAGCTTTCTCACTGATACTTTTACGCACACCTGGACTCGATAGAAACTTGGTAGCTAGATTACCCAATGGTTGGTTGATAAATCTACCCAGTAGTGGTGGTTGAGTAAAGCCAGCGCTGTCAATCAAGATGAGTTGATGGACAAATTCAGGATGATTTAGAGTAAACTCGATCGCAGCCGCACCACCCATCGAGACACCGACTAGAATCATCGGTTGCTGAATCTGTGCCTGCCAAAATGCCTGGAGGTGAGCCAGAATAGCCGCCGAACTAAATGGACACTCAGGCAATCTAGACGTAAACCCAAATCCCAGGAGATCGATCGCCCACACTGCTCGATGTGCTGCAATAATGGGAATAATTCGCCGAAATTCTAGCAGTGAACTATCGAATCCATGCAGAAAGACGATCGGCATCCCACCACTACCCTGGCAGATATAACTAGTTGGAATCGGCTCTGATAGCAGAGATGTCTGGATGTCCACACGCTGAATTTGACTGGCAAACTCGATCGAATCTGGCTCTGTAAGTTGGTTGACAGTCGCAGGTAAAAAGCTAGGAAACATCAGTGGCTAAGAGTTTAGTCAGTCAGGAGATTGTAACAACTTATAGCAACCACCGTGGCGGTAGGTCGATTTTTAGGAAGGTTAAAGGCTGTGGATGCTTCGCCAAAATATAGCGA
>JANNDQ010000323.1:0-4563 GCA_031387965.1 Chamaesiphon sp. OTE_75_metabat_567 | reverse complement strand
AGCATCTACTACAACAGTCGAAATGGTGCTAGATCGGCTCCAAAGCAATACCTTTCATCGCAAAGGATTCCCCGCACTGCTGCTAAATCAACATTTCTTAGGTGGTTTAGGTAACTATTTACGCAGCGAAGTTTTATTTGTAGCTGGAATTCATCCTGCTCTCAGACCAGTGAATTGTTCGACAAGTCAGCTCCAGAAACTAGCCGCCGCCCTGCTCGAACTCCCGCGTCAATCCTACGCCACCAAGGGAATTACCAATAGCTTGGCGATTGTCCAACAACTCAAACAGCAGGGTCAAACCCGCCGTCAATACCGCCACTGGGTCTTTGGTCGCCAAGATCGCCCCTGTTACCTTTGCCATACTGAGATTCTCAAAGATACCCTCGGCGGGCGACGGGTTTATTTTTGCCCTAGTTGTCAAGCTAAATAACTAATTGTTGTTCGAGTGTAAAAAGCATATCAACAAAGGTTTCACACATGACTAGCTGCGCAAATACATCTGAACAACTGCCAGATTTTGAGATTAGTTACCGATTTCTATCATTAGCAGAGGGTGGTCGTCAAGATTGGACACCATATCAACACTATCGCTGTGATTGGTCTTATGAGGGAGACAACATTGCAAAAACTGGTATTTACATGATTTGGCCTGAGTTTTTAGCTGCGGATGGTTCGATTTTTCCAAATGATATTCCTGTTCCAGCAGAAGGCTTTGCAACTATGTGGATTGTGTCACCTGAAATGCGCTGTCAGATTCACTGTCAAAGAATTAAAGTAGGGGTAAAGGGGTATTTTATGGAAGGAGGTAGCCAGGTTGCAGAAGCTATT
This sequence comes from Chamaesiphon sp. OTE_75_metabat_567, assembly GCA_031387965.1. GTDB lineage: Bacteria > Cyanobacteriota > Cyanobacteriia > Cyanobacteriales > Chamaesiphonaceae > Chamaesiphon. The sequence goes on along the minus strand of JANNDQ010000323.1, from coordinate 3,735 downwards.
GTTACTGACGTTATTGGGCTTCACTCATTCCCAAATTCGTAATTCTGATAGAATTAATTCATTAGTTTGGCTAGAGTTTAAGGTATAACTACTACCATCGACCAACCAATACAGCAGAAGCCTCTGAGTTTTGATGAGTTTCTGGATCGATTAAGAATTAAGTGTCAAATGCTAAAATCAGAATAGTCCCTTGGAGCAAGACGAGCCAATGCTAACCCTAGACCAACTCATTTCAGAAGCAACTGCATTACCAGATGAGGCAAAAGCTCTACTCATCGACAAAATTGTGGAAAGCATGACAGTAGAAATCGATCGAGATATTTTGATCGAAGCAGTGCGGAAAGCTCAAGAACGGATTGCCGAAATCGATAGCGGCGGAGTCCAAACAATTCCTGGAGATATTGCCTTGGCACAAATACGGCAACTCTCACAGAAATGAAATATGAATTTCACCCAGCAGCCCTCCAAGAATATGCAGAGGCTGTCCGATTCTTTGCCGAGCAAGACAGACACCAGGATTTCATCGACACTATCGAAAACACCATATTTCGAGTTGTTAACACACCAGAACGCTGGCCGATCATTGCAGGTCAGATTCGTCGCTGTTTAACCCTCAAATTTTCCTATGCCATTTTATATCGAGTGTATCCAGATCGAGTAGTGATTGCAGCGATCGCGAGTTGTCGTCGAGATCCAAACTACTGGCAAGAACGTCTTTGATAAGTAAACTTAGAATATTTATCGATTAACTTCAAGCAAAGATCGAACCTCGATCGACGATCCAATTAAGTTGTAGACTGTGTTAGCTGTCTGACCGACTTAAAATCGTTTATCATGACCCCAACTCTAGAACTGAAAATTGGCTGGCTCTATCCTACCCTAATGAGTACCTACGGCGATCGCGGTAATGTGATCGCGATTCAACAACGCGCTCAGTGGCGTGGCATCAACGTTGAAGTCATCCCTTACGATCGCGACTCCCATCCAGATCTAATCCACCAAGTTGATGTAATTGTCGGTGGTGGTGCCCAAGATCGTCAACAAGAGATCGTCATGCGCGACCTCAAAGGTGCTAAAACTGCTGCCATCAAAGCTAAGTTAGACGCAGGCGCACCAGGTGTATTCACCTGCGGTTCGCCCCAGTTACTAGGGAGATTCTATGAACCAGGGTTGGGTGATAAGATCGAAGGGATGGGAATCATCGATCTCGAAACCAAACATCCGGGGATTGACACCCAGCGGTGTACTGGAAACGTTGTATTTGAAATTACTGCTGCTAGACTCGCCGCTGAACTTACCGAGCTGCTGGGGGGCGCGAAACCCATCATCGTCGGCTTTGAGAATCACGGTGGGAGAACTTACCTCGGCCCAAATGCGGAAGCCTTGGGTAAAGTGATTAAAGGCTATGGAAATAACGCGACAGATGGCACTGAAGGGGCATTCTATCGCAATGCGATCGCGACTTACTCTCACGGCCCATTGATTCCCAAAAATCCATTCATCGCTGACTGGATGATCAAAACTGCGCTCCAGGATAAGTATCAGAGTGAAATAAATCTCACGCCGCTCGATGACAGTTTAGCTGATCGAGCGCGGGCAGCGATGTTAAAAAGATTGGAAGTTAATTAACAAAATAGGCGCGATATCTTGGACGATATTGCACCTATTTTTAGTTGGGTTGAGATGATTAATCCTTACTCAGCATTGACTTCAGGCGAAGACATTGGCAACTCGATTAACTGTTCGCTCTTAATCGGTATCTCTAGAATCGGGTCATTCAGTGCCACCATCAACGGTGCAGGCATATTGGCTTTATTCGCGGCAAATTGTAACTGAGAATTACCATCTCCGAATAAATTACCCAGCCCAGCTACAGCGGCGACGATGGTGGCGGCGAGCGCACTACTGCCCCAGAATAATCTGTAATTACGTTTGCGATCGAGTTTTGCGAATACTCCCTTAGTTAAAGCCGCTGTTGACTGGCTACTCGGTACTGTCATCCGAGGGAAGGCGCTATGCAGCTGCTGCATCTGGCGATACTGGCGTTGAAAGGCGGGGTCGCTGACTAACCATGCTTCGACCTGTTTGCGTTCGCTCGCTGTTACCTCACCATCTAGATAGGCGCTCAGCAGCTCAAACCGTTCATCCAAGACGGCGCTCGATCGCTCCCCATCGAAATTGTCTGTCATGTTCCGATCCTCAATTACCCTGTGTGTGTCCCAAGCTTAAATATTTTTTAATTCTAGCCAATTCAGCTAAAGATTAATATATTGCTAATATTCCCAAATTGGGGAGATTAGTTACGATTCAAAATATCCACTTAACTGAGATTGCAATCCAGCTCTGGCTCTCGCAATCCGTGACTTAACTGTACCGATCGATACGCCAGTTGCCGCCGCAATCTCTTCGTAGGACAATCCTTCGATTTCTCTGAGGACAATTGTCGTCCGAAACGCTGAGGGGAGATTGGCGATCGCCGATCTCAATTGATCGTAAAATTCAACTGTACTGAGATGTTCCGAGGGATTAGGAGTATCAGAAGCGATGTCCCACTCGATCGATCCATCTTCGAGATTAATCGGTGCATCTAATGATAGCGGTGGAGCTACCCGTTTGCGTTTGCGTAGCTCATCGTAAAACAGATTGGTAGCAATCCGGCTCAACCAACCGCGAAATTTTTCGGGTTCATTGAGACTTTTGATATTTTTGTAGACCCGAATCCACACTTCTTGAGCTAGATCTGCCCGATCTTGCCAGTCTGGAGCCAAGTGATACAAGATCCGATCCACATGAGACTGATGGCGACGCATTAGCTCAGCTAAGGCTGCTCGATCTGAGCGCAACCCAGACTGGGCGAGCAAAATCAGTTCATTGTTCGGTAATTTGTCTAGTTTATCTGCTTGCACTCTGGTTCGAGGGAGGTTTTCCTCAAGCTGGGACCAAGATAGGGAGAGTGATTGGCTCATGGTGATTACAGTTGTTCAAACATCCTAACCACTATGACAATCATCGATTGACTGTTGTTCCCAAATTTAGATTTGGATATTTGGGAATCAACAATTTGCGATCGATCTATGCCTTGATCTTCAACAGTTCCACGTCGAATACCAGTACTGCATTGGGGGGAATCACACCACCAGCACCACGCGCACCGTAGCCCAATTCTGCCGGAATAATCAACTTGCGACGACCACCAACTTTCATCGTACTCAGCCCTTCATCCCAACCTTTGATTACTTGACCTTCGCCAATTTGAAATTCAAAAGCTTGATTGCGATCGCGAGAACTATCAAATTTCTTCCCACTTTCTAGGGTACCAGTATAGTGAACCGATACAGTTTGACCTTTGACAGGTAGCTCGCCTGTTCCTTCAGCGATCTCGATGTATTGTAATCCTGAAGCAGTTGTGACTGCTGGTGCTGATTTTTCGGCGTTATCCATAGCAATTGATTGTGAAGGAGCGGATGTAGCTAGACTGATGGTAGCAATTGATTCGGTGGGAGAAATCGATCCCGCAATTGCTGCTGGGCTGCCCGACATAAACTGGAAGGCTAGCACTAGAATACCGCATCCGAGCATCAATCCTAAACTGACTAAAATTTCTCTCATACTCAATTTGATGTGAACCACTGTTTGATTATAGTGGGGAGTGGAGAGTTGGGAGTTGGGAGTGTGAGAGATGAAATATAGTAAAAGTCGCGTATGGTGGGCAATGCCCACCAACTAAGCTTCACG
>JANNDQ010000317.1:0-12058 GCA_031387965.1 Chamaesiphon sp. OTE_75_metabat_567 | reverse complement strand
CCAAGCTGGAGACAAGACGCAGCTCAAAACAGTCATTCGCGCTGCCTATCGCCAAGTCTTTGAGGTTGATTTCGGAGTTACCGAGCTTACTTTCAAGGGCGCGGAACTCGTTAGCGACGATGTAGGGTTCGATGTCCCGCTCAAACACTTGGCGATATGCGGCGCGGATCACAGTTTTAAGCTGTGTCTTATCGTTAGTTTGGGTGAGTTTGAAGGTTTTAGTTTGTTCGCGCTTCTTGCTGACACCTTGATTGACGCGGAATTCGATATCGGGCTGGGAACGGTTGTCCACAACTGCACCGAGTTCGACGAAGCGCGGTGTAGCTTCAGATCGTGCCTCTGTGACAATCCCAACTCCGGTATCGCCGATACTGCCAACGCGGAGATTGCGTCCGCTCACACCCGCAGGGGTGAGGTAGCGATTGTAAGGCACCATGTCTTCGTTGAAGCTTTCACTGTACTCAGCTGAGTCAATCATCGCATCGACGATCGCATAGAAGCCTTTTTTCGCAGCGAGATCGAAGTACTTGTTCATCTCCTGACGACCGTAGGTGGGACGACCCAATAGGCGGCGGTGCATGAATTCGATCGCTTTAACTACATAGAGTTTTGCCCAGTAGGTGTTGCGGAATAGATCGGATTTGGCTAGTTCTCGGACAAATTCGCGCACGGAAATATCACCGTTTTCGAGTTTGATTTCCTGAACTTTTAGGCGTTGCCCTTCATAGACATCCCGTCCCATCACTTGCAGATAGATTGCTTTAATTACTGCTTGGGTAGAACCTTCGGTGAATGAAGTGCTCACGCCTTGGCTAGATTTGGATTTTTTACCAATTCCGGTGAAGCCAGGAAGTTGATCGAGCTTGAAGATTTTCGCGCCCAATGTGCCTGGGCTGACTCCCCGCGCACCTGGGTTACTAACCTGGTTATTAATACCAGGGCCTTGTGCGATTAGAATCCGGCGAGTATCTTTACCAAACGGTGCAGGTGAGCTGCTGGGATTGCGAGTTTCTTTCGGGAAGATCGCACCGAATTGAATTTCGAGCGGATCATTGCCAGAACCGTAAACATGCTGATCTGCTAATGGTCGATCGTACGACGCAAATGTCGTCAGGAACTGCGGAATTTTGCGGAACGGTGCGCTGTAATTAAACAGATCCTGCTGTGGCCCCCAGTTGCGACACTCTTGAGCTTCTTGACCCAAACCTCGAATGTAAGGCACTGTCTCTTCACCGAAGTAGTCTGCGTACTCAGCGGAGTCTACGAGCGCATCCACTAGCCCATTCAAACCCTTGCTGGAAACGATGCTAAAGTACTTCTGAACTTCTTCCCGCGAGGAAGGTCCGCGACCTAGAATGTGACGGAAGGCTAGTTCTAGTGCCCGACTATTGATGTAGGGCAAGAAGAAGTTTTTCCGATAAAGTGGTGATTTCGCCAGCCGCCGGACAAATTCCTTCATCGAAATTTCGCCGTTTTTAACTTTTGATTCCAAATCGGAAACACCTAAGCCATAAGCTCGTGTGATGTCACGCTCGAAGATTTGGCGGTAAGCGGCTTTGATTACTTCACTTTTCTCAACTCCCGACAATCCAGTTTTCATCGCATACTTAACACGACGTTCGGCTGCGGCGGAATAAATTTGCGGCAGTTCTAGACCTTGTTGATCGTCAGAGTTCCGCTGACGGAGCTTATTCGCGGGTGCTGATGCCTTGAACTCGCCGATCATTACTTCAAAGTATTGAGCGATGATTTCTTGAGCTGCTGGATCTTTACTAAAGTATCCAAGTGAACCAGCCCGCATTTCTTGGAGTGCGACAATTGTGGCGGGAATTGAGCAGGCGTTTTGGATGATCTCGCGCAATCCACGCACATTGACTGTAATAATATTCGGATCGCCAGCGACGATCGAGTATGTCAGGTACCGGAGGAACCAGCTCATATCCCGTAAAGATTTCTGCATATTTGCAGGGCCGTACAGAGCAATATTAATCGGCTGGAATCCTTGAGGAATCGCACCCGATCCAGATGCGGTAAACAGAGAAGTGATGTTTGAGAAAAAGCCACCCTTCTCCTCAACAAAGGTGACGGTTCCCAAGGTACTCGCACTCTGCTGGGTGCCACTAGCAAAGGTTGTAGCGACTTTAGCCTCAGATGCTACTGGCTTCTCCAAAAATGCCATCGGCGAACCGCCGACAAAAATTCGGTTCGCCGCCCGTGAGACGATCAAGTCAGAATTGTCAGTGATAACTTTAGCGATTTCGATCCGCTTAGCTCCAGACTGAAAGTAGCTGGTTAGTTCGCTCAGTTCCCCTATCGCGGGAAACCGATCTTGCTGTTCTGCTTGCGAAATGGTCGCAACTGGCAGTGTCTGATATAAATTTGGACGGGATAGCGAGCCGCCACCACTTGCCTTAACACTCATTAGATCCTAAGTCTCCCAACCGAATATTTTTTTACTTTAAAACGATCGAATTTTGAATAATCACACAGCTCGATATGTTTCTTCTCCTCTGTTGGGGATCAGAAAGTTATCGCTAGCAAAACTAGCATAGCTTCTAGGTTAGAGCGTTTCGCTCATCCGTAGCTGATTTATGAAGAAGTGTGTAGAAAATAAACTTTATATTGACCTGAGAAAGATCCTAGAGGATGAAGGGGCAATTATTAAAAAAAAGATAATTTTTGTTACAGAGCGTGTGAGCAGCTCGGTGGCAACTGGGCATCAAAATCTGCTAGCTCCAGCCTGAAACCTAAAGCCTAAAGCCTAGAGAAGTTCGTATCCAGCAGTAGCGGGAGATACAACTGAGATAAATATCAATGCTTCATCACCATGATTGAAGACTCCATGCACAGCGCCAGTAGGCGCAATTACCACGTCTCCACTGGCAATCAGTTGCTTGGCACCAGCTGGATCTAGATAATATTCTCCCTGCCCAGATAGTACTGTCCAGGTATCCTGTCCTTGCGGGTGTCGATGGGCGGGAATTTCTTGATTTGGCTGAAGATACCAAGCCACAATCACAGCGGCAGGAGATTCGGTAATCACCGATCGAATTGGCTCTCCATCACTTGGTTGCAAAAATTCAGCACTCTTAAATATCCGAGTTGTGTTCATGTCCAGCAAATCGATTCACAAGATAACACTGCTAACTTTAAGACCAAGACTGACTTAGTGCTGTCACATTCAACACCAAAACTTCTGCTCTTTTTAAGGGAATTGGGGGATTCAATCTATACTTTTCAAACACCCTCTAAATTGAAATAAATTTTTCAGTATTATTTAAGAAAATGAAGGCCACGTAAGGAAGCGATATTAAAGCTAGAACCGAAAGTCTAGACAAGAAATTTAATTTGGTTAGGAGTGGAGGCAAGCAAATTAATTGAAGAGTAGTCAACCCGAGTATTGGGCGCAGTGCCAGCCCAAAGCCAAATAGTGTAATTATTTTTAAAGAAATAATTAGCGATGAAATAATTAAAAGTGCAAAGTAACAGATGGAATTAATTGAAATATCTAGATTTTTAAGTTTATTAGATAGAATCAGAGCTATCAAAGCTAGATCACTCACGACGGTGAAAGATATTTTCTCTCCGTATCCACTACTTGCTTCAGCTAAATATACTTCCAGTCGATATCCAACGACAGATAGGGCTGGGAATAATAGAGCGAGGAATACTAGTACCGGGAGTATTACTTTTTCTCTACCAGTGCGAACTTTGTAGAGATATCTGATTGTGTATATAATCATGGCGATAACTATACCAAGCCAGTGAGTATTAATTGATAAAAGTGTCAGAATCACAATGGAAGTGTTCAGAATAAAAAGCGTGTTTTGGGGCTGAGAACTAGATATTTTTTTTGTGGTTAAAGATTGGATTGAGGAGAGGCTTTTACCTGTCGATGGTTGGTCTTTTAGTTTACTCCTACTTTTGTGATTGAAATAGAGTAATTCTTCCCTCTTAAACACTAAAATGAGTAAAACAACAGTAAGACTACTGCTCAAACCCTGTCTTAGAGTACACAAGCTCAAATGATGAAATTGCAGGCTCCCAAATAGGTTTAAAAATAAAATAGTATTTCGCCATTTACCACAAAGAAAGTAGATTGAACTAATTAAAATTATCAAAGATATTGTTTGATATGAAGCGACAAACAAATCATACTTTTTATCATCTATAAAGGATTGCCACAAAGACGAAAGATTATAGAATATTGTATCTACCTTGAAAAAGTTCAAGAAAGAGAACTCGCCAGTAGAAGCATCATATATTTGTTGATATGAGAGATAGTCACTGCATTGCTGTACCTGTGTTGATGAGAATAGTAGAGTTGCACCGCCAGCTAAAAAAAAAGCACGTTAATTAATTTTGAATCTCGATCGCAAATTTCTAACCCCATACCCATCAAAACAAATAAAACCATTGCCCAAATGATTGGTATTTCTGTGATTGACATTTTTATACGCCTAAAATTTGCTGTAGGTTTTCAAAAGTTGTTTGCCATGAATGCTCTGTTGCAGTAATTGAACCCGCAATCGATAGCTCTTTCCTCAGCTCTTCTTGTTCTAGTAAAGACATAATTTTTCCAGCTAAATCATTAACATTTTTAGGCTGATAGAGAGCACAATTTATCCCATCTACCGTATATTCATTGCACCCACCGTTATCACTAGAAATTAGCGCACAGCCACTAGCCATTGCTTCTAGCCCTGGCAATCCAAAGCCTTCCCAGTAAGATGTTACCACAAATACATCGGTTTTTTGAAGTATCTCAGCTAGCTCACGATCGGAGCTTGGACGGGCAACGGGAATAGAATCGGGGATATTTAGATTTGAGATGTCTTCATTGGCAATTCCGATAAAGTCTACTGTATCTAAAATTTCTTTAGGCATGTTTGCAATTGCCCCGATGAAATCAATCGAACCTTTGAGCGGTTGTTTTCTTAAAATTGCTGAAACAGTAATTTTTTTTGGTTTGGATAAAGTTGCTGAAGGCTTAAATATTTCTAGATCGACACCTGGCAACATGAAGTTGACTTGCTGGAGATCTTTCGATCTAATAGATCTGAATTTTTCATAAGTAAAGTGTGAGTTAAAAATATATCTGTCCCTATAAAATCGATAGGCAATATTTTTAGTTAGCCACTTATATGTATTAACTATATACTGGTATGCTGCTGAAAATCTATTGTCAAACAGGCTATAATCGTCACCTTGAATGTAGCTATATATATTCTGGCTGGGCACAAATCCAAAAATCGGAGCCAGTAGTGATGAATTGACAATAACTGCTTTGTACCTATGGCTAAACAGCACTAAGTAGATAAAGGTGAAAATTAAGTTGCATAATAACAATATGGGATGATTGCTTTTAAAGCCTAAACATCTGGATTCCAAATTATTAAATTTTGAGAATGAATAAATTTCTTTGTTAACGGGTGTACCTTCGATCGAGATAATTTCATAGTCTATCTGCTGCGATCGATTAATTATGTCACACAATTCAAAGATTACTTTGTTTCCCCCACCAGGCTTAACACTTAGACAGATAAAACACACGGTAGTTTTCATTTGAGTAACTTATTTTTTTCTGCCAAAGACATTCTAAACATCAGTATTTGAACTAGCAGCCGAGGATATCCCAGTTCGATTAAGATATCGGTCATCTCCTTGAATCTAAGTTCTAAATTAGCAGAGATGCCACCAGTGGCAAATCGCGAAATAGGATAATCTAATTTTAAAAACTTATATCCGCTAATTTGGAGATTTTTAAAGAATTTAAAATCCGCTGCGATTTTATAAGCAATATCAAATGACTCTGTGCTAGAAAATAGCTTGCGTCTGACAAAACTAGCTGGTTGATAGGCGGGAATTGAGGTTGGAAGTTTGCCATGAGCAATAATTTGATCATTATTAATGATGATACTGCCATGATAGATGTCATAGTCTGGACTATTACTCACACTAGTTGCCACCCTAGCTAATACATTATCTTCCAATCGATCGTCACTATTGAGGAATAGTACTAATTCACCTTCAGCATATTCCAGCCCTTGATTCATTGCATCATACAGCCCTCGATCTGGTTTACTGACCCAATATTTGAGTTTATCTTGGTACTTTTTGATAATATCGATCGTACCATCAGTAGAACCACCGTCAAAAACAATGTATTCTATATTTTGATAAGACTGACCGATGACTGACTCAATAGCTGTTTCTAGTCGATCTACGCAGTTGAGTACAACAGTAATAACCGTGATTAGTGGAGTCGATTTGACTGGTTGAGACAATTGGTTCACTTTTATAATTACTAGCAAATAGCTGATTTTATTTGTTGCCCGATCGATACCGCTGCAACTAAAATTATCATGTAGAAGTCCGATCCACTCCGGCAATGCTCAAAAACCGATCGGCAAAAGACTGAATTCTGAGATAATTACTTTCCCTTGCTATCGCCTCCCCAGCTAAATTTACCCCAGGTTCAAGCTGATACCACCACTTTTCTAAAATCTCTGCCAATTCTTCAGGGTTGCTTCTGGCAAAAAATAGTGCGTCTGGTGGATTTTGTTCTAAGTGTACAGGTAGATCTGAGAGCGCAATCCGTTTACTAAAGCATCTGGCATCTTCAACGACAGTACTCCAGCCTTCAAATAATGAGGGTTGAATCATTGCCAAGCAGGTGCGAATCAGCTGCACTTGATCGATTTTAGGAATTAAGCCTAAAAGATAAACTCGCTCTCTCAATTGAAATTCATCTATTGTTTTATAGATATTTTTCGCGTACTGTCGATCGCGAAAATCATCTAGATTCCCCGTGAAAACAATGTTAATCTGAATATCTCGATCACCCAAAATTTTCATTGCCCGAAAGACAACATCATGATTTTTGTGTCGCCAAAATTGATTGCTGACCAAGAAGTATTTAGATGGTAAATTGTACTTTGTAATAATTTCTGCTGGGTTGTCAATATACCAACTAGCTAAGGGAAAGGCTGAAAAGGAGAGAACTTGAACTCTTTTGTCTAGACTATCGGGGAAGAATTTGAATAAATCTAATTTGGCTGATTCACTGCTGACAACTAGTTGCGGAGCATGTTTGGCAAACCGCTCAAATAGCTGGTTTCTTTCGATGATATCAAATTTAGTAAAATTGTCAGGTAAATATTTATGCTGAAAATCAGGAATCCATGCTGCACTTGGATATGGATTGGATCTCAAAGAAAAATAGGGGTACAAAAAATCCAGTTCAGTTGGACGGTTTTGTTTGAGAAATTTCACCACTCGCGGATAATTTTCTTGTGCGACAATTCGTTGAATTGTCGATCTGATTTTGGTCAATACATGATTTGATTCGAGATAGAAAATACCTTGGATATGTTCTAAGATCGATCGATACAGATCGGGATCTAAATCGGGGTCGCAAATTAAGTATAGTTCAAACTTAGCTTTCACCGCTGGCGGCAGGATCGACAAAGCAAATACAATATTCTTGATGTACTCGATCCCACCAATCCAATTAGTGCCGCCCTGCATCACCAGCCCAATTCGCATCGGTTTGCTCATATCCCCAACAGCTCCGCCTTACACCAATTGGCAAATGATTTGACTCCTGGCTCCAAACCGATTGCTGGCGTAAAGCCCAAAGCAACTAGTTTAGATATATCTGCCTGCCAATTTAGCGGTGTACCAGTAGGAATTACGCCATCGAAATCTAGTCTACCTTGATAATCCACCGCTTTTAGGACTAAACCAGCCAAATCAACAATTTTCACTTCTTCACCAGTTGCCAAATTATATACTTCCCCAGCCATTGGTGCAGCGGTGGCAACTAGCATCAGCGCATGGGCAATATCCAAAGCATGAACAAAATCGCGACTCTCGGCTCCAGTACCTTGTAGCTTAACTGACTGCCCTAGGACAGCTTTTTGGCAGATATCCCAGAGGACTTGTCGGCGCAAACCGGGACCATAAGCGGAGAAGATCCGCATACTAGCAGTTGGCACATGATAAATTTTGCTAAACTCCTGACATAGCTGCTCGCTTTGTAACTTGTGGAAGCCGTAGGGAGATAGCGGTATGGTCGCATGATTTTCATCAATCGGCAATGAATGGGGATTGCCGTAGACAGCCGCGCTGGAGAGAAAAATAAATCGACACTCAGGTGCCTTCAGCCGCAAGGTATCTAGCAGCTCAAACGTCATCACCGTATTTGCATAAAAATCTGGTGCTGGTGCCGTCATCGACAAACTGACCGCCGCTCTACCCGCACAGTGAATACACAGCGTCGGGGCGCAGCTAGCCACGATTTGGGCTAGTTCGGGGCTGGGCATTCGGAGGGGGTAATAGGCTCTCAAGCCAGATAGAGGGGCATTTTCAGGTGCAGAGCTATCAATGCCGACCACATCCCAGCCTTGCGCCGCAAAATAACGCGCCACGTATCGACCGATAAAACCAGCGACTCCAGTAATTAGGACTGTTTTGCGATCTTGTATCACTTTTTCACTGCCACAAATGTATAAAGTCGCCCCGGCGTATGTGCAGATTTCGATGCGTACCAGCCGACTAATTGCTGTAGCTGCTTGCTGCTCGCTAGTTGCCGCGCCAGTAAATCACCGACAACTCGACTTAACTTATTGGCGATATCCGCTTGAAATTCTCGCTCAGTTTTAGGTGCATAGTTAATTACACTATCATACGGTGCAATTACTTTGACAACTTTCAAACCCGATTGCTCAATTGCGCCCAAATATTCTGCTAGTAGGTAGGCATTTTCGCCCCCATACAAATGATGTAACAAATGACCATCCAAAAATTCCGGCAAATCTTCCCGACGGGAAATTACATGTTCGCGAGTACCGATAAAAACACCGCCAGACCTTAATACGCGATGAGCTTCCAGGCAAAACTGGCTCAAACTTCGGGCATGGTGCATCACCGCTCGACCATAGACGATATCGAAAGTATCACTTACAAAAGGTAAAGTTTCGCCATATTCCTGGACGATTTCGATCGATACCCCACTACTTTCAACTAGCGACTGAATCGCCCCTGCGCCAACGACAAGGCTCGAATCCGGCTCTAGAGCGGTCACCGCACAACCAGCCTTGGCAAATGCGTAGCTCGAAATACCTCTGCCTGCACCTAAGTCTAGTACCTTTCCGGGCAGGTATCGATCGAGCAGCAATTTCACCGCCAGCCACTCTTCACTGTTGTGATATCGATCGGCTGCCACCTGTAATGGGTCATCATAATAACACTGGCGGACTATTTCTTGCTGCTCTGGTTGGGATTTCAAATACTGCACAGCAGCTTCCCAGGTCATCAATTTACCGCTCATGTTTGGCAGTTTTCCTAATTATTAAAAATCGAGAGATGAGATCGATGTCAACGATGGGAGCTTCTGCCAACCATTGCCCTAAATTGGAGATCGAAGCAAAGTTTAATTCAGTCTAATTCGATCATATTCAGAAACTAACTAAATTATGCCATCATCGAAGCATATGGTCTAGCGAAGATCATTCGTCCAGCGGAGGTTTGGAGGGCAGAAGTGACGATGATTCTGAGTTCACCACCGACGTGTTTGCGACCTTCTTCGACAACTACCATCGTGCCGTCATCCAGATAACCGACCCCTTGAGCGGCTTCTTTGCCGTCTTTGATAATTTTGATTTCTAGGCAGTCTCCAGGCAGATAGATTGGTCTCACAGCGTGGGCTAAATCGTTCACATTTAAGACTGAAACTGCTTGGAGACTTGCTACTTTGCTCAGATTGTAGTCATTTGTAAGGAGAGTAGCGTTGATTTCACTGGAAAAGTGAACTAATTTAGCATCAACAGTCGCGATATCCTGATAATCGATCGGATGGATGATAATTCGATCTGGAAAACCGTCTTTCATCCGGTTGAGAATATCCAGCCCCCTACGTCCCCGAATCCGTTTCATGTCATTGGCGGCATCGGCAAGCGTCTGCAACTCCTGAATCACAAATTGGGGCACTAATATCTGCCCTTCCACAAACCCTGTATTTAATAATTCTTCAATTCTGCCGTCAATGATACAACTAGTATCGATCACCTTGGGTGCAACTGCTTTGAGCGTTCCTTCGGCAACTAGCATCGATTCGACATTCTGGGGATTAATTAACCGCAAGAACGCACTGCCATGAGTATCAGCTAAAGTCACACCGAGATAGCAGAACATCACGCTTCCCAAGATCGCCAGCAACGGTTTGAGAAAGGAAAACTCTGGTGCGATCGGCAACAGGAAAACTGGTGCTAGCATCAAATTGGCAATTAGTAGCCCCAGCACCAATCCCGCAGCTCTAGTTAACAATACATCCACAGGTAGCTGCCTTACCTGGGATTCCAAGCGACGGTAAGCAGTTTTGACTACAAACCCAAAGATACCGCCGAAGAATGCTGCAAATCCAGCAGAGACGATTCTTAAACCTTCTTGATTGGTAACATGTGTCAACATCTCACTCGGTAATATATCCACGATATCGTAGCCAATCCCCGCCGCTGCCAGGATTAGTAGGAGGATAATTGTAAAGTCGAGCATGGTAGGCTTCCGATCGAGTCGAGTATGAATAAATCTCTCGCTTTTCATTATATCCGGTGCGGTTCGGTTATTCAGCAGCAACACAGGTAGTGAATACTCGAAAGTCGAAGTTCATCGTCCTTAATTCCAGTCTTCTTGCTCCTGATATTTCCGCGCTTTGACTTGATAAACTTGTTCGGCGCTGTGTAGTTGGCGAGTTTTGGCAAATAGTTGCTCTTCGGTGAGATGCCACTCGATGAGTAATCGATCAAGATTGGCTTGAATATCCGCAGCACCAGGAAAGCCATTGTAGCGAATTCTCAATCTAGCTAGTTCTGAGAGCGCCATCGCTTCTTGTGGATCACTCTCTAATAATAGATCGACGATCGCTCGATCGACCTTTTCTTGCGGATGTCGCTGTGGGAGTCTGCTTTGCTCTGGCATAAATAATAAAGATGCGATCGAGTAATCTAATATATAAAGAGTAGCTCGATTTCTACGCTTTTAGGTTGTAATGGAACACACTCACCAACAGTTAGCATCAAAATTAGATCCAAGCCTTGTGGTTACTGATGAAGATCTGGATTTGTCGATCGATCAAGAAGGCGAAGTTTGGGAGGAATGGATCGAGGATGAAGATTTTGTGCCTAGATCAATAGTCGCTCAACCATCAGTGGTAACGATACCCAGCTGGGAAGAATATGCAGTAAGACGAAAAATCAATCCTCTTGCAGTAAAATCCAATAGCTCTCGTTCTACACCTGAAGCGGCGAATACTTCAGCCGAATGGAATAAATTTGCACCCGAACATGTAGGGATTGTTACTAATGCTCACGCAGCGCTAGATTCCTCAACTAATTCTTATCAATTAGATCACCTGCTTACTGATTTGGATATTTAAGATAATTGCAATATGCTGATCGAAAATTTGTTTTCAACTATTCAATTTTATCACTCGTATTCTATCTTTAATCTGAGTAATTACGCTAATTTAGATCATCTATTCTTGGCGTTCCAATTTGTTTCACCGGGTGAAGAGATTTTTCACTATGGTTGGTTTCGATTGAAGTGGTATGGGGTGTTAATTGCAGCGGCGGTACTAATTGGCATCAATCTATCGATGCGATTGGGTAAATCACGCAATATCGACTCAGAATCGATCGCCGATCTGGCAATCTGTCTAGTATTGGCAGCTATTCCAGCAGCCCGAATATATTATGTGATATTTGAATGGCAAACTTACTCACAGCGTCCAGCAGATATTATCAAGATCTGGGAGGGCGGAATTGCGATTCATGGGGCAATTATTGGGGGGACGATCGCGGCAATTATTTTTGCTAAATTTAAGCAGCTTTCATTCTGGCAATTAGCTGATATTGTCGCACCGTCCCTAGCTCTGGGACAAGCGATCGGACGCTGGGGAAATTTCTTTAATTCTGAAGCTTTTGGGAGTAGAACAGATTTGCCGTGGGCCGTATATATTCCCAAGCAAAATGATTATTTCCACCCAACATTCTTGTAT
>JANNDQ010000279.1:0-3899 GCA_031387965.1 Chamaesiphon sp. OTE_75_metabat_567 | reverse complement strand
GGTGACAAAGACGACTTCATCGAGACTGGCATTGGCAATGATGTCATTTATGCTGGTAGCGGCGACAACTTCATCGATGCTGGCGATGGTAATAACCGCGTACTGTCGGGTAGCGGCGATGACGTGGTTTTCGTCGGGAAGGGCAATAGCGTTATTTCCACTGGAGCGGGTGATGACCAAATTTTCGCACTCTTGGGTAACAGCATCATCAATGCTGGTGTCGGTGAGGATCAAATCAGAATCCGTGGTGGCAACAATAAGATTGTGCTCGAAGGTGGTGAAGGTAGCGTCACGATTACTGGATTTGATATTGCCAAAGATAAGCTCCGGTTAGGCGGAAGCTTGATAGGGAAGTCTCTCACCTTTGAAACTAAAGGTACTGATACTCTAGTCAAGTCCGGTACAGATCTGGTCGCTACCCTCAAGGGTGTCGCTTCAGGTTCAACGGCACTAATCGATACTGCGCCACTGTTGCAATATGAAGCAACAGAATTAAAATCCTTCAATACCACCAATAAGAACGCTAACGTTGTGGTAGCCGGAATCAATGATTTTGGGCAAATTGCCGGACGCTATGATACTGCGGGTACCTTCATTAATGAAAATGCCACAACTGCGGTACTTCAGCCTGCAAACATTATCCGCCAAGGCTTTGTGTGGGAGAAGGGCGCTTTAACTGCACTCACTAACGTTGGGATCAAAACAGGTTCATCCGATCTGGGCGCACCGAGTGGTACAGAATTAAATCTATTGGTCGCTAACGTGCGGAATATTAGCGATCGAGGTCTAATTGTTGGTACTGTTGATGAAGTACGTCAACCAATTCCCCTCGCGACAGATCGGGCAATCGCGTGGGAGAAAGAGGGCACGGCAACTAAATACAAGCTGTCAATTAATGACTTTGGTGGAATCGAGAGCTATTTCTTTGATTCCAACAATAGCAAACAAATCGCTGGTCGGAATATTATTACTGGCGGATTTGAAAACCCCATTTTGTTTGAAAATGGTAAGGTGATCGATCTTGCTGATTTGGGTGGCGATGGTGGTACTGCTCAAGGAATCAACAACAAAGGGCAGCTGGTTGGGCAAATTGACAAAGATGGCAAACTTGATGATAAATTTGTCAACACAGCCGTAATCTGGAATAAAGATGGCGGTAGCTACAAACTTACCGATTTGGGCACATTTGGCGCAGCTCAAGCCAGCTTACGCGATATTAATGACGCAGGTCAGATCATCGGTGCGACTAGTAATGGTCTCTCTGGCACCGATGCCGCCAGCAACCCGTTTATCCTCCGCGACACCAACAATAACGGCAAGTACGAAGCGAGTGAGTTCACCAATTTAGGTAGCTTGGGTGGTAAAACAGGCTCCGTAAGTGGGGTTAATGATTTTGGTACCGTTGTCGGCGCGTCCCAAACTACAGTTCTCGGTGGAGCCGACGGCAAAACACTAGAAAATCACGCCTTTGTCTGGAGCGAAGGTAAGATGACTGACTTAAATACTCTAGTCACTAAACCAATCACCTATGAAGGCGCGAAAGTTGTCCTCACCAGCGCTGTCAGTATCAAAAACTTTGGTGACATTGCAGCAATTGGTACCTACATCTACAAAGATGCCACTGGCAAAGATACTGCCGGAACTCGCGCCTATGAGCTAAAAGGTATTGCGGCTAAGGTTGTGAGTGGTACTACAACCAATCCAATGGCAGCACCTAGCCCTGTCGCGGCAGCACTATCTGCCCCAACAACTCCGGTGATTGCCAGTGGCAATAGTGTTGTCAACGTAGCCAATACTACTCCAGTCACTGGTGTTGCCAGCACAACAATGATGGCAAACATCCTTGCGCCTGCCGATCCCATGATGACTAGCACTGTCAAGCCTGTAGTAACTGGACTTCCTAGCTAATTAGTTATCCCCGACTTCTTAAAGAAGTTGGGGATATATCAGCCAATCAAGCAAGATTCAAAAGATGCGCCCAACTTTTGAATTTTCGATCTACACACTCAAATTTGCCAGACATGTCATCAACAATTCAAGTCGGAAAACGCACATTTACTACCGAGGATATCTGCAAACAGCTGAGTAACTCCGATCTGCTCCCGCAGGTATTGAGGGAGATGATTATTGATGAGATTTTGGCAGATTGGGCGATCGATCTCGATGGCAAAATTCCCTACAATCGGGAAGAATTTGCCGAAGGATGCAACAGGCTGGGTAAGCTAGCTGGATATCAGGGATTAAACCAGCTCCAATTATACAAGATTGTCGATCGACATCTAAAATTGAGGAAATTTAAGCACTCCTGCTGGAATAGTCGAGTTTACAGTTACTATTTAGAGCAGAAAAGTAGATTCGATCAAGTCGAATTTTCGCTAATTGGTGTAACCGATCTAGGATTAGCTGAGGAAATATTTTTCAGAGTCCAAAGTGGCGAACAATCCTTCAGCGCTCTGGCTTTTAAGTACTCTGAATGTGAGGCGGCTAGAGATGGTGGCAAAATTAGTACAGGTGATATCAATCGATCGCATCCGAGAATTGCTCCATATTTAAGCAGTCTTCAATCAGGCGAATTATCACCAATTTTTGTACTTGATGATTTATATGTGTTTATTAGATCAGAAAGATATATTTCGGCTCAATTGACTGATAATTTAAACAACATCTTAGTCGGTGAACTATTTGAAAATTGGGTGCAAAAGCAGATTTCAACCCGACTCGGATTGTTTGAACTAGGAGAATCACCAGATCTGCTAGCAGCAGCTAAAAACGAAGAAACTCTAGTTAGAGATCCAGAGCGATTGAAAATAATCAATTCTGTTGATCGACAATCAGAAATCATTTCACAGAGCGAATTAGTAACAGAAGAACTAATTGAACCTAGTGTTTCCTTCTTTTATCCAAAAGAGATTCTTAATCAAAACTATGATTTTGAAGATCCTGCTGATTCCCGCATTTACTCTAGCTTCTTTTATCCGAAAGAGCCACCAGTCGAAATTGTCAGACCGCCCATTCCTGTTAATAAAGTTCAGAAAATTTTATCGTTCTTAATATTTTTCGCACTCTTTGTTGGTGCAGAAATTATTGCAGTTAAGCTATTTTATCGATCGAACCAATCCCAGCTTAATGTCGGTAGTTCGCAGCTACCACCAACATTAGTTAAATAATTAGTTAAACACTCACTCACAAGCCCCAAATTATGACAATTGAATCATTCGACGAAACAACAATCGAACGAGAATTTCCCAAGCAATTAGATCTAGCTCAAGTCTGTATTTATGGATTGAGTATTCTCTCCGGCGGTATCTTTTTGTTTATGCCTTTTTTCAATCTCCTGCATCCTAGCCCCTGGCAAAGATCCCTCGGAGCAATTCACGGCTTCGGCTCACTTCTGGCTACGGTTGTCGCTGTCTATACTGGACATTTAGCTTTTCATTTATTGAGCGGCTCTGCCAAGATTTTACCGCAGGTACGGGCACTGACATTCTGGGCAACTTCGATCGCATTCTTGGCAATTGCAACTGGTAACTGGGCATACATGCGTTACCGTGCCGCTCCAGAATTTGGTGGTGCGAGAGCTTGGCTCAAAGAACATAGCCCACTCGCTCAATATGTCTTGATGGAATATCACGAGTTTAGCGTTTTATTTACCCTGCCTATAGGTGTCGCTTGTACGTGGATTTTGTGGAATTATGGCGATGCAATTTTAGACAAAAAACATCGTGCCGTTTTATCAGCTACCTGTGTCGCATTAATGGGGCTGATGTTCTTTGCGATGGGTGGCTTAGTTACTGGATTAGGTATCGCTAAAATTCATGCGCTTTAAACCACTATTTAGGTAAACAAACGCAGATATTTATAGATATAAATTGCGGAATCTCTAGCTGGTGGGCAGTGCC
>JANNDQ010000277.1:0-3337 GCA_031387965.1 Chamaesiphon sp. OTE_75_metabat_567 | reverse complement strand
CGTGACAAATGAAGTTAGAAGCCAGTCGCCGCACCATGTTGTTATTGTTGGAGGGGGTTTTGGCGGACTTCATGCAGCTCAATCTTTGGGCAATGCCGATGTCCAGGTGACATTGATC
Source organism: Chamaesiphon sp. OTE_75_metabat_567 (assembly GCA_031387965.1). Classification (GTDB taxonomy): domain Bacteria; phylum Cyanobacteriota; class Cyanobacteriia; order Cyanobacteriales; family Chamaesiphonaceae; genus Chamaesiphon. The sequence continues at coordinate 3,219 of JANNDQ010000277.1, read as the reverse complement.
GATAAGCGGAATTTTCATCTGTTCCAACCGCTGCTGTATCAGGTAGCCACAGGCGGTTTATCCCCTGCGGATATTTCCTCACCGCTAAGATCGATTCTGAATAAGCACCAAAATACTAAGGTAATCATGGGTGAAGTGCGGGATGTCGATCCGCATCAACAGAAAGTTTTTTTGAACAAGGGTGAGATCAATTACGATACCCTAATTGTGGCTACGGGAGTTAGTCACCACTATTTTGGCAACGATCAATGGGCACCGACGGCTCCAGGCTTGAAGACGGTAGAAGATGCACTGGAAATGCGTCGCCGTATTTTTATGGCATTTGAAGCAGCGGAGAAAGAAACTGAAATCGAGAAACGGCGGGCTTGGCTGACTTTTGTGATCGTTGGTGGTGGGCCGACTGGGGTAGAATTAGCTGGAGCGATCGCTGAATTAGCGTATAGTACGCTCAAGCGAGATTTTCGGAACATCGATACTGCTGAAGCGAAAATCGTGCTAGTGGAAGGGATGGATCGAGTGTTACCACCTTATCCACCCGAACTGTCAGCAAAAGCCGAAGCATCCCTGGTGAAATTGGGCGTGAAGGTGCAGACAAAGGCACTAGTGACAAATATAGAAGATAACGTCGTTACCATCCGTCAGGGCGAGAATATTGAGATGGTAGCAGCCCGCACCGTGTTGTGGGCGGCAGGGGTGAAAGCCTCGGTGATGGGGACGATTCTATCTGAACATACGGGGGTGGAACTCGATCGAGTCGGGCGAGTGATGGTAGAGTCTGACTTGAGTATCAAGGGCTATCCGCAGATTTTTGTGATTGGGGATTTGGCGAATTTTACTAAACCAGATGGTAAACCTTTAGCTGGAGTCGCACCTGTGGCAACTCAAGAGGGTAAATATGTCGCCGATTTAATTTCCAAGCGACTTGTGGGTCAAAATTTGGCTGATTTTGCATATTTTGATGCTGGCAGCTTATCCGTAATTGGCAGGCATTCCGCAGTTGCTGATTTCGGTTCGGTGAAGATGTCTGGCTTTTTTGCTTGGTTAATTTGGGTATTTGTCCATATCTATTATCTAATTGATTTTGATAATAAATTAGTTGTATTTATTCAATGGACTTGGAGTTATTTTACTCGCAGACGTGGGGCGAGACTAATTACAGGTGATGAATCTTTGGGGCAAATTGGTGTTGACGATCGCGGTGATTATTTCATCGTACCAAAAGTCAAAACCAAAGTTTAAAGCATTCCAAATGCTTCTACATAAGTATCATAATCAGCATCACTAAAACAAACAAAGCTGACTCCCTCAATAGTTGAATCTTGCTCTAGGACAGCATAAACTGTCTCTAGGGCAACTCTGGCAGCTAACTCAATCGGATAGCCATAAGCACCACAACTAATCGCTGGAAAAGCGATCGTTTTAATCTTGTACATCTGGGCAAGAGCCAGACTCTCCCGATAGCAGCTAGCCAATAGTTCGGGTTCTCCCGCTCTGCCACCGCGCCAAGTTGGGCCGACAGCATGGATGATATACTTAGCTGGCAGCAAATAACCATCAGTGATCTTGGCTTGCCCTGTAGGACAACCATTGAGCTGCTCACATTCCGAGAGGAGATCCTCTCCCGCAGCGCGATGAATAGCTCCATCGACACCCCCACCGCCGAGGAGCGAACTATTTGCCGCATTGACGATCGCATCTACCGTCAATTTGGTAATATCACCCTGAATAATGCCCATCCGTTCTTGTGGTGCCGCGATCGTATCAATGGTCATTTATTGTTCTGTTCTACAAGCTGAATCACCTAAAATTTTAGCTCGGATCGATAATTTCTGAATCAGAACATCCTAACTACTGATAAAATAATTTAGACCCAGTAACCACCTCGATTGATGAGTAGACCGATCGGAATTGACCTTTTTGCTGGTGCTGGGGGGATGTCGCTAGGTTTTGAGCAGGCTGGATTTGATATTGTCGCGGCAGTAGAAATCGATCCGATTCACTGTGCGACGCATGAGTATAATTTCCCCAATGCTGCCACGATTTGCGCTAGTGTAATCGACCTAAGTGGGGCTGAAATTCGCCGCCTGGCTAAATTAGGGAGTCGAGATATTGATGTTGTAGTTGGTGGTGCGCCGTGCCAAGGCTTTTCGCTGATGGGTAAACGGGCATTTGAAGATCCGCGCAATCAGTTGGTATTTCATTACGTTCGCATCGTTCAAGAATTGAACCCAAAATACTGTGTGTTTGAAAATGTTCGAGGATTAACGCTTGGTAAACACGCTCAATTTTTAGAAGAATTAATTGTGGCATTGGGAGAGGCTGGCTATGATGTATCAACACCATATCAAGTATTAAATGCTGCCGATTATGGCGTACCCCAAGATCGTCGCAGATTATTTTTAGTTGGTACGCGCAAAGGTTTAAAATCACCAGAATATCCAGCCCCAAATCCAGATCGAATTACTGTCTGGGAGGCAATCGGCGATCTCCCAAATGCTGACAGTTTTGATGAACTTAATCGATCGGATGTAGTCGCTGTAGAATGGGAAACAACTAGTTCCTATGGGCGAAAATTACGGGGACTCGATCGCGATTTTGATGATTATAGTTATCCACGTAAATTCGATCCACATTTGCTCACATGTAGCGTCAGAACAGAGCATACACTATCTTCTCAGGCTCGATTTTCAGCTACTCCCCAGGGGAAAACCGATCCGATTAGCAGGTTTCGCCGACTCGCACCGACTGGACTATGCAACACGCTCAGAGCGGGCACAGATAGCGCGAGAGGGGCACATACATCGCCCCGTCCGATTCATCCGATTTTTCCGCGCGTAATCACCGTCAGAGAGGCGGCTAGACTGCACTCCTACCCAGATTGGTTCCGGCTTCATGCCACAAAATGGCACGGCTGTCGTCAGATTGGGAATAGCGTTCCACCATTACTAGCGCGGGCATTGGCTAGCGAAATTCTTAAAGCACAAGATATTAAACCATCAAAGCCTAAAAGAATTCTCGATCGCGGTGAAGATTGGTTACTATCTTTTGACATGGGTAATGCGGCAACTTACTTTAAAGTACCACGAGATACAATTGCTCAAAGATCGCGCAAAATATCGATACTAACAGAAACTAAATAAACGATCGATCAATGATTAAAACTATCCAGCCGATCGATATTATCATTCTTTCTAATGGCCCCGGTGAAGTCACGACTTG